>JBDRFQ010000381.1:0-7705 GCA_043818685.1 Candidatus Eiseniibacteriota bacterium | reverse complement strand
GGAATCGTCAAGGAGAGCCGGAGGGGCGGGCGGCACGTTCCCCTAGCGGCTCCGGCCCCGCGGCGCCGGAAGGGCACTCCCTCGTGCTATAATCACCGCACAGTGCCCGGTTCGGGTGGAGGTGAAGAACATGCCGATCTACGAGTTCCAGTGCCGCACGTGCAAGAAGAAGTTCCAGGTCGTGAGGTCGATCACCGAGTACGATCCGAAGAAGGTCGCCTGCCCCAAGTGCGCCACGAAGAAGGTGGATCGCGTTTGGAGCGGCGTCAACGTACAGACCTCCAAGAAAAGTTAGCGTCGACCGTCGGAACGGCCCGGCACTCCGGCAACGTGATGCCGTTTCCAGCGATTCCGGGATCGTGTCCCCGCGTGAACACGGGGGGCCCGCCGGACGTCATACGAAATGACGGGGCGGGGCATCCCGAGCACCGGCGCTCGCCTCCGGCTGGCATCGCCCGATCGCCGGCTCGCCCGTCCGCCGCCGGTATTCCGCCCCCTCCCGTTGAAAACCGCTTCGCAAGGAGAGAGCAAGATGCGCCGGATCTCCTCAGCGGCCCTCGCCGCCGTTTCGCTCGCCCTTCTCGCGCCCGCACCATCCCGCGCGGCGGCGGAAAGCGTCGGCTTCGATTCCCCGCGCTGGGTCCTGGCGAACGCGGAGGTCGTCGAACACCTCGGCCGGAAGGCCCTCACGGGCTTTGCCTACCTCGACGGTTTCGACTTCGGGGACGGGGTGATCGAGGTGGAGATCGCCGTGGACGGGCGGACCTCGTACCCCGGGATCGTCTTCCGCCTCGAGTCTCCGGGCGACTACGAGCAGTTCTACATCCGGCCCCATCGAGCGCCCCTGAACTACGGCGACGCCCTCCAGTACGCGCCCTCCATCAACGGGATCGGATGCTGGCAGCTGTTCAACGGGGAAGGGTACACGGCGAACGCCGATATCCCGAGAGACGAGTGGGTTCCCGTGCGTGCGGAGATCCGGGGGGAGCAGGCTCGCTTCTTCGTGGGGAGCGCGGAGAAACCGTCCCTCGTCGTGACCGATCTGAAGCGCGGGGCGGGCCGCGGAACAATCGGCGTCCTCGGCCCGCGTGACGGGACCGCCTACTTCTCCGAGTTCCGCTACGAGACGGATGTCCCCCTTCCCTTCGATCCGCCTCCTCTCGCCGACCGGCCGGCCGGCATGATCACCGATTGGGAGCTCTCTCGCGAGTTCCGCTACGGCGAGGTCGATCTCGAGAAGCACCCGCGAGAGGCCGGAATCGACGGCCTCGATTGGCGGAAGGCGGAGAGCGACCCGTCGGGTCTCGTGAACATCGCCCTGTACGCGGGCCGCTCGGGCCGCGAGCCGGACTGTGTCTACGCGAGAGCGGTGATCCGATCGGACCGGGCAGAGCGCAGGAGATACGTGTTCGGGTACAGCGACCTAGTCTCCGTCTTCCTCAACGGGGAACCGCTCTTCACCGGGAGCAGCCCCTACCGGGGACGCGATCCCTCCTTTCTCGGCATTCTCGGCCTTCACGACTCGGTCTTCCTCCCGCTTCGCGAGGGGGAGAACGAGATCCTCCTCCTCGTGGCGGAGGCGTTCGGAGGGTGGGGCTTCGTCGCGAGGGACGCCGAAGCGGTCTTCCTCGCCCCCGGCGTCCGCGAGGCTTGGAGCGCCGGGAGCGGCCTTCGAACCCCCGAGTCGGCCGTCTACGACCCCACGGGGCAGTCGATTTATGTCTCGAATTACGATATCTATACCCCGAGCCGCGACAGCGGTCTCCAGTGCGTCTCGAGGCTGAACCTCGACGGCTCGGTCGCGGAGGAAAGGTGGGCGGAGGGTCTCCGGAACCCGACCGGGATGGCGATTCGGGGGAGCCGCCTCTTCGTCGTGGAGCGCGGGGGAATCGCGGAGATCGATCTCTCCTCGGGCGAGGTCGCCGCGAGGCGCGAGATCCCCGGGGCGCGCTTCCCGAACGACGTCGCGATCGCGCCCTCGGGGGAGCTCTTCGTGTCTGATACAGAGGGGCACTCGATCTACCGCCTCTCGGGCGGCGCGTTCGAAGAGTGGATGAGCGGCGGGGAGATCATGAACCCGAACGCCCTCTTCGTGCGGGGAGGAGAGCTTCTCGTTGGGAACAACGGGGATCGCACGCTGAAGGCGATCGATCTCGGGACCGGAAGGACGCGCACGCTCGCCCGGCTCGGCCCGGGGATCATCGACGGAATCCAGCAGGACGCGGGAGGAGACCTCCTCGTCTCGCACTGGGAGGGGAGGGTCTTCCGGGTGAAGGCGGACGGAACGGCCGAGAAGATCCTCGACACGACCGCACTGGGACGAAACTGCGCCGACTTCGCCTACGTGCCCGGGAGGAGATGGGCGGTGATCCCGACCTTCGCCGACAACGGGGTCGACGCCTACGAGATCCGGCCGGACTGATCGGGCAAGAGAGACCCTCGCGAACCGCACGCGGGAAGAGGAATCGAGGAGCGCGCCCGGCCGGGGTGCTCCCGTACACGTATTCGGGATCTTGAGCCGTTCCCGCGCCCTGCCGCCCCGGTCGGGCGCCCTATTTCCTCTCGAGCAGCAGCTTCCGCGTGTACGGGATCAGACCGCCCGCGTCGACGATCGCCTGCCGCGCCTTCGGCAGCGGGTCAGCCGCGTACGTCTTCCCCGTCGTCCTGTTGGCGACCGAGACCGGCCCGATCTCCAGCTCGTCCCCCTCGGAGGCCTCGATCTCCGGGCAGATCACCGTGCGAAGGCCCAGGTTGATTGAGTTCTGAAGAAAAATCCGCGCGAAGCCCCTCGCCACGACGACGAGATCGGGCCCCTTCAGGCAGGAGGCGGCCTGCTCGCGCGACGAGCCGCATCCGAAGTTCTGCCCGGCCACGATCACGCTCTCCGGCTCGATCTTCTTCTCGCGCACGAGGCGGCTGAACTCCGGGGAGTCCGCGAACGCGTACTGCGGCGTCTCCGACGGGAGGACCGTCGCCATGAAACGCCCCGGGTAGATCGTGTCGGTTGAAACGTCGTCACCGACCTTGAAGACGACCTTCGCCATGCTCCTACACCACCTTTCTCGGGTCGGTGATCACGCCGGTCACCGAAGACGCCGCGGCGACCGCGGGCGAGCAGAGATAGACCTCGGCATTCGGGTTCCCCATCCGGCCCTTGAAGTTCCGGTTGGTCGTCGCGAGCGCGACCTCGCCGTCGCCGAGCGCGCCCTGATGCACGCCCAGACAGCAGCCGCAGCCGGGGTTCACGATCACCGCGCCGGCGTCGACCAGCGTCTCCAAGACCCCCTCCTTCAGGGCCCGCTTGTAGATGCGCCACGACGCGGGAAAGACGAGCATCCGGATCCCCTTCGCGAGCTTCTTCCCTCGGAGAATCCGCGCGGCCGTCTTGAGGTCGTCGAAGCGCCCGTTCGTGCACGATCCGATCACGATCTGGTCGACCTTGGTCCCCGCGACCTCGCCGACCGTCTTCACGTTGTCCACCGTGTGCGGGCACGCGATCTGCGGCGCGAGCGCACCGGCGTCGACGGCGATCTCCTCGGTGTACGCGGCGTCCGGGTCCGGGGCGACCCGGTCGAACGGCCCGGAGAGACCCGCCTCCTCGCGGAGATACCTCTCCGTCTCCTCGTCGGCGGGAACGACGCCGGAGGTCGCGCCCGCCTCCACCGTCATGTTGCAGACGGTGAGGCGCCCCGACGTCGAGAGCTTCCGGATCGCCTCGCCGTGGAACTCGATCACGCGGAAGTTCGCCCCCTCCGCGGTCAGCTCGCCGATGAGATGGAGAACGAGGTCCTTCGGCCCGACGAGATCGGGGAACCGGCCGCCGACCGTCACGCGGATGGTCCCGGGAACCTCGACGTTCAGCACGCGTCCGAGCGTCCAGACGCTCGCCATCTCCGTCGCGCCGATCCCGAAGGAGAACGCCCCGAGCGCGCCGTGGCTCGTCGTGTGGCTGTCCGTGCCGACTACCACGCCCCCCGGCCGGATGTACCCGTTTTCCGGGAGGATCTGGTGGCAGATGCCCCCTTCGTCTCCGCGCACGTCGTGGAAGTTCGGGATCCCCTGCGCGGCGACGAACTCGCGGATCTTCTTCTGGTTGGTGGCGGTCTTGGCGCTCTCCGCCGGGACCCGGTGATCGAAGATGATGACGATCTTGGACGGATCCCATACTCTTGGAGTACGTCCCGTCCCGCCGAACACCTCGTTGAACTGGTTGATCACGAGCGCGGCGTTCTCGTGCGACATGGCGACGTCCACGCGGGGCTCCACCACATCGCCCGCGTTCACGCTCTTACGGCCCGACGCCCGGGCCAGGATCTTCTGGACAACGGTCATTCCCATGGAGACTTCCCTCTCGCTTCTCGTTCCCGATCGCGTTCCGTTCGGCCGCGCGGCTCCTCCGCCGGGGAGAGGCGGAGCGCTCCTTCTCTCGCCGTCCGATCTCTCTCTGTGAGGCCGCCGGACGGACACCCAGCCTCCCGGCTTTTCCGGGAAATCGATGGTATCACGAGCCGGGAACGGCGTACACGGGCCGGTTCAGGCGACGCGCACCGCCGGGCAGCGCGGGTGGTACAATGACAGCCTCACGGGCGAGAGCGAGCGGGAGGCAAGGCCGCGGTGATGAATCCCCCTCCTCGTTTCTTCGGGCATCGCGTCCCCCTCGGGGCGGTCGGCCTTCTTCTCGTCGGCCTCTCCCTCGCCGCCTACTCCCCGTACTTCGGGGCCGGCTTCTCCGGCGACGACTTCATCTTCCTCAGCATGCTGGAAGGGGCGGTTCCCTACGATCCGCTCCCCGGCTTCTGGTACGGCAGGATGGACTCGTTCCCCGCGTTCCAGGCAATCTGGTGGTTGGACCCCGCCGTCGAGGGCGCCTTCCTCCGGCCCCTCGCGAGCTGGACGCTGACCCTCCTCTACGGGACGTTCGGGCGGAACGCCGTGCCGTATCACGTCCTCCTCGCGGCGATGCACGGCCTCGTCGCCTTCACCGCGTTCCTCGTGCTCCGCCGGCTTTCGAAGCGGGACGGCGTCTCCCTCCTCGCCGCCCTCCTCTTCCTCGTTTGCGAGGACCACGGCATGACCGTCGCCTGGATCACGACGATCACCGATCTCCTCTGCGCTCTCTTTCTGAACCTGGCGCTCCTCACGCACATCGTCTCCCGGGAGGAGCGGAGGCGTTCTCTGTTCGTTCTCCCTCCGGTTCTCTTCCTCGCGGCGGTGACATCGAAGGAGACGGCGATCGTCTACCCACTGATCGTCGCGGCCTACGAGTTCTTCTTCGCCGAGCGGCTCGCTGCCTCCGGAGAAGGGGTCCCGAAGGGAGCGCGCGGGCGTCTTTCGGTCTTCGTCTCGAGCTCCCGGGCCTGGGGGGTTCCCCTTCTCGTCCCCGCCGGCTACCTGCTCCTCTACCTGTGCCTGCTCCCCCCGATGCGGAACCTCCTCTACATCGACCCGATCCGGGAGCCCGCGCGCTACCTGGGCGCCCTGCTCGGCAACCTCCCCGTCATGGCCGCGGGCCTCCTGACCCAGTTCCTCCCCTCCCTCGTGATCCTCCTCCCGAAGACGCTCCCCTGGGCGCGCGCGGGAGGAGCCGTTCTGATCCTCCTTCTCGGGTGGGCCCTCCTCCCCCACCGGCGGGAGCGCGCGCTCCTCTTCGCGCTCGCCGCGTTCGTGATCGCCCTTCTTCCGGGCCTCGCGACGGCGCCGGCGGAGCGTTTGCTTTACACACCGAGCACCTACGGGTTCTACGTCGTCGCCTGGCTGATCGCCGCCCTCCCCCCCCTCCGGCGGCGCGTCGCCGCGGACCTGCCCCGCGGGGTCCGGGTCCTGGGATCCGCGTGGGGTTGGTACCTCCTCCTCTCTGCGGCGGCCGTGCCGGTCGTGCTCCTCTTCTTCTACCCGTCGATGTGGATCTCCGGCATGAGGCTCCCCGAGCGGACCGTTCTCCGGAGCCTGCCGCTCCTCGAGGAGGCGGGGGACGAGCACGTCGTCTATCTGAACACGAGCTCCTCCTTCAACACGTTCTATCTCTCCGATGTCTACCGTTATTACCTCGACGAGTTCATCGACGTGCGCGTCCTCTCCTCCTTCAATGGACGGATGCGGGCGAGAAGCGAGGGGGAGCGGGTCCTCGTGTTGAAGACCGAAGACGACGGCTGGCTCGGGAACATGTTCGCGAGGATCGCGCGCGTCAATCCGGAGCTTTCCCCCGGCGACACGTACGAGACGGACCTCTTCACGGCGGCGATACGCGAGATAACTTCGGACGGGCGCGAGGCGCGCGAGGTCCGGTTCGAGTTCCGGGTCCCCCTCGGCGACCCGTCCCTCGCGCTCCTCATGTACGACGGCGAGAGCTACCGGCGATGGACCCCTTCGCCCGAGTGGCAGGCGCTGAACCCCACGATCGATCCCCACGGGTTCTGAGCCCGGGCGGCGCGGGCGATTCCCGCGATCAGCGGGGCTCCCGCGAAGACCCCGCCCCGATCGCCGCGGGCTCGAGCTCGTACCGCTCGAGGCGCCCCCCGCACGGGTTGCCGTGATAGAGGCTCATGCCGCCGGCGTTCGAATCGAAGAGCCCGGCCCCGAGCGTCGCTCCGCGAACTTCCCCCTCCGGATGGCGGCAAGGACCGTACGGTCCCCCCCCGTGGCGGGAGAGAAGGCCCATGAGGTCCTCGGCGGAGGTGGGGAACCCTTCCTCTTCAACGGCGCGGGAGAGCACATCCCACCGGGTCCTGGTCGACACGTCGAGCTTGTCGAACGGGCGGCTCCCCGCCGGATCACCCGGGGCGAGATCGGGATGAACGAAGTGGTTCGTGTGGAGGAAGAAGCCCTCGACCTCGATCACGTCGTGGAAGGGCCGCGGATCCGCCACGGTCTCCACGGAGAGAAGCCGCCCCTCCACGAGCGAACCGAGGTTGTGGTGCCAGGAGAACGCCCGGGGCTCCACCGTCGCGAGCGTGACCGCTTCGTCGAGATCGTTCGCCTCGAGGATCGAACGCCCCACGAAGTAGCGGGGAACGCCGTCCGCGACACGATGCGGCTCGATGAAGTTCGTCGTCTGCACGATCCCGGCGTCGTTGAAGCCCGGACCGTTCCCCGGGATCAGCCCCGGATAGACGAACGTGACGAACGTCCGTCCGCTCGGCGCGGCGACGCGGGCGACGTACATCCGTCCCACCTCGAGATCGCTCCCGTCCTCGTTGTGGGCGAGGAGGAAGCGCCCGCCCCCGGAGAGGGCGAGCGTCGAGCAGCCGGGCGGGCCGGCGAGCACCTCGATCTCCGACCGGCACTGGTAGGCGAAAAAGACGAGAAAGGGGACCTCCAGCGCCTCCGCCATCCCCCGCGCCTCCTCCACGAGATGGGGGAAGACCGCCCGCGCGTGGGCGAGCATCGCCTCCACGCGCCTACGCCCCTCGCCCTCGACGAAATCCCTGCACCGGGCGAACAACCCTGAGTGCCCGAAGAACTCCAGGATCGGCTCCCTCATCGCCGAACCGAGCTGGAAACCGATCTCCCCGTAGGAGCCTTCGACCGCGACGAGGGGATAGCCCTCGGGGGGAACCCCGAGCACTCCCTTTCGGGACGCGGTCCCGCACCCGAGAGCGGGGAGAAGGGTCAGCCCCGCGCCGCCGGCAAGGGCGGCGCGCAGGAACTCGCGCCTCGTCAACCCGCTCATGTCGACCTCCCTTCTCCGGAACGCTCCCGTTCCTCG
>JBDRFQ010000380.1:0-13216 GCA_043818685.1 Candidatus Eiseniibacteriota bacterium | reverse complement strand
GCCGGCCATCCATCGGCACGTCGACCGCCCCACCTCGGGCCCCGACCGAGCCCGATCGGCATGCCCGTCCTTGACATGAAAAAGAACGCGGAGATACAATTCCCTATGGGTCATCCGGACGCGGTCAACCGGTCCTTGATTCGCCTGAACTCCCTGAGCTTTCCTTCCACTCTCGACCATCTCTCGATCTCGTCGAGGTCGACATCGTTCGCCCGCGCGACCATCGACGCCTGCTCCAGACACTGCCGGTCGTTCCAGTGATAGTAGGCGGCCAGCCGATCCTTCACGCAGTCGGTGGGCGAGATCATTCGGAGGATCCCGGTCGAGAGCCTTCGCTCCTCGACCGCTCGGACCGGTTCCTCTCCGACCGAAAGGGGACTCCGCAGGAACTCGACGAGAAACTCGGTGCCGGGGTGTCGGAAGTGACGCCCCGCCGCCTGGAAACCGATCTCCCGCATGGCTGTCCGAATCTCACGGGGCTTCGCGAGGAGGGCCCCGACCATGTCGAGGTCCATCGAGACGTACCGGCCGCCGCTGTAGATCGAGACACACGCGCCGCCGGAGAGAACGACATCGATCCCCTTCTTGCGCAGGTGGGACTGGACGAACGCCGCGAGCTCCGCGTCCGTCATCTCCCCGATCGGCTTCACAGGGGCTTGCCTCGCCGTCTCGGCCTTCGCCGGTTCATCAGGAGTCTCTCCCGATCCTCCTCGGGATAGAAGGAGAGGGCTTTCTCGAGCAGCGCTCTCAGTTCCTTTCGGAAGGGGTACCTCGGGTCGAGCGTATAGAGACGGGTCCTTCCGGCCGTGCGGCTCACGAGCACGCCCCCCGACTCCAGCTTCTCGAGCTGCCGTTGCACCGCGGAGAGGTCCGTGCGGAAGAACCGGGCGATCTCTCGCGCGTATCCCTCGTCCCGTGCGCAAAGGAAGATGAGCACCCTCTCGCAGGTTCTCGAGCCGAGCAAGGACTCCAGCATGATTTCGACCTTTCTTGGTGGTCGTTTGACCACTATTCGAGGTCACATAACCACCATCATTGGTCATTATCGGCCGATTGTCCGGCGAGGTCAAGAGCATTCCGGCGCGGGCGCTCCGATTCCGTGGTAAAAGGGGGCGGTCACCTGTTTCGACCCATATCGCTCGAGAGGCGACCGCTTCCTGCTTCCAAAGGCGCTGGGGGGAAGGGGGAGAAATCGAGCCCGCCTCGAAGTGAGGCCTACATCGAGCCGTCCGCGCGAACGGTCTCCACCCAGTGCACGGCGCGGATCCCGACGGCGTGGGCGATCTGGTGCCGGCAGCTGAACCCGCACGCGACGACCCGCGCGCCGTCCGGGAGCTCGCGAAGAGCGGGGAAGAGCCGGTCCTCGCCGACCCGCATCGAGAGATCGTAATGCTCCTTCTCGTAGCCGAACGACCCGGCCATGCCGCAGCACCCGGAGTCGATCTCCTCGACGCGAAGCCCCTCGACCATCGAGAAGATCCGGAGGAGCGGGGCGGTTCCGTGGAGCGCCTTCTGGTGGCAGTGGCCGTGGAGGACGATCCGGCTCTCCCGGGTGAGAAGGCGGACGTCGAGCCGTCCCTCGCGGATCTCTCGGTCGAGGAAGACCTCGATCGGGACCACGTTCCCCTCGATGCGCCGGGCGAGCTCCTCGTCGTCCATCAGGTCGGGGAGATCGTCGGTGAGGGCGGACGCGCACCCCGGCTCGCACACGACGACCGGAAGCCCATCACGGATGAAGCAATCGAGCCTGCGAAGGGTCTTCTCCCCGTCCCGCTTCGCCTCCCGGAGGAAGCCGTGCGAGAGCCGCGGCCTCTGGCAGCAGCCGGCCCGCGCGAGGATCACCTCGTAGCCGCACGATTCGAGGAGATCGGCCGTCGCGACGCCGACCTCCGGCTCGTGGAAGTTCATGTACGTGTCGTCGAACAGGACCACCGTGCGCGCCTCGTTCCGGCGGGGGCTAGGGCGGAATCTCCCGTGAAACGGACGGCGCGCGTAGTCGGGGAGAAGACGGCGGCGATCGAACCCGGCGGTCTTCTCGAGCAGGTGCCGGAAGAGAGACGATCGCTGCACCGCGTTCACGAGCGGGGCCGCCGGGCCGGCCGCGAGCGCCGCGAGCCGGGGGGAGAGCGCGACGAGACGGTCGCGGATGGAAACGCCCCCGTGCGCGTCCCGGTACGCCTGCCGGAACTCCGCTTTGAGGCGCGCGACGTCCACGTTGCTCGGACACTCGGAGCGGCACGCCTTGCACGAGAGGCAGAGGTCGAGAACCTCGCCGAGGGCCTCGGTCGCCAGCCCGGCGGATCCGAGCTCGCCGGCCAGAGCGAGGCGAAGGGCGTTCGCGCGGCCGCGCGTGGAGTGCTCCTCGTCGCGGGTCGCGATGTAGCTCGGGCACATCGTTCCGGTGAGCGTCTTCCTGCACGCCCCGACGCCGTTGCAGAGCTCGACGGCGGCGAGGAATCCCCCGGCGGCGCGGTAGTGGTAGAAGGTCCGCGGCGCGACCGGCGCGTACGAGGGCCCGTAGCGGAGGTTCGAGTCCATGGGGGGCGCGTCGACGATCTTGCCCGGGTTCAGGACGTGGAGCGGATCGAAGAGGTCCTTCACGTCGCGGAACGCCCCATAAACTTCAGACCCAAAGAACTCTTCGAGGTAGGCGCTCCGAATCAGCCCGTCGCCGTGTTCCCCGCTCCACGAGCCGCCGTACCCTCGGACGAGATCGAACGCGGCCCGCGAGATCTCCTTCATGTACTCGAGATCGTGGGGGACGCGAAGGTCGAGGACCGGCTTGATGTGCAGGACACCGACGCTCGCGTGGCCGTACGTCACCGCGTAGGTGCCGCGCTCCTCGCAGAGCCGGAGGATCTCGTCGATGTAGTCCGCGAGATGCTCGACCGGCACGCACGCGTCCTCGATGAACGGGACCGGCTTCCGGTTTCCTGGAATCGCCTGGGCGAGCCCGAGCCCCGCGCGGCGCACCTCCCACGCCCGCGCCTGGGCCGCACGCTCCTCGATGACCGGTGCGGAGAACGCGTCGCCGCGCCTCACGATCTCCCGGGCAAAGCGCCTTGTCCGGTCGAGAGTCTCCCGGGCGTCGTCGCCCGAGAACTCCACGAGCAGGACGGCCTCGGGATCGCCTTCGAGGAAGCCGCAGAGGGGCGCGGTGCTGACGTTCCCCCTCGCCTCGCGGAGGAGGATCCGATCGAGAATTTCCACGGCGGTCGGCTCGTCGGCGAGGATCTCGGGAACCGCCTTGAGAGCGGCGCCGAGCGACTCGAACTCGGGCACGCAGAGCACAACAGCCTTCGGGAGAGGCTCGAGGCGCACCCTCGCCTCGAGAAGCACCGCGAGCGTTCCCTCGCTCCCGACCATCAGGTTCGAAAGATTCCAGCGATCCGACGAGGCGAACGCATCGAGGTTGTAGCCACCCACCCGGCGCATCACCTTCGGGAAGCGCGAAGCGATCGCATCGCGGCGGCTCTCGACGATCCGGCCGAGCCCGTCGAGGATCCGCCCCTCGGGTCCGCCCACGCGCGCGAGCCGCTCCCGCTCGTCCGGCCCGAGCTCGCGGAAGCGGAGGACCGAGTCTTCCGCAAGCAGCGCGAGGGTCTCATCGACATGGTGAAGGGTCATGCCGTAACGGACGCTGCGCATCCCGGAGGCGTTGTTCCCGATCATCCCGCCGATCGTGGCACGGTTGGTCGTCGCGGGATCCGGCGCGAAATGGAGACCGTGCGGAGCAACGAGGACGTTCAGCTCGTCGCGTACCACGCCTGGCTCGACGCGCGCCCAGCGCTCCTCGGCGTTCACCTCGAGCACCCGGCGGAAGTGCTTGGAAATGTCGAGGACGAGCGCGGTTCCGGCGACCTGTCCTCCGAGGCTCGTTCCTGCGCCGCGCGGAACGACCGGCACGCGGTGCTCGGCCGCCGTCCGGACCGCCGCGCGGACGTCCTCCGCGTCGACCGGAACAGCCACGGCGACGGGGAGTACCTGGTAGATGCTCGCGTCGGTTGCGTAGAGGCCGCGCCTCATGACGTCGGCGAAGACCCGGCCGCGGACCCGCGAGCGAAGATGGTCGACGAACGGTTTCGTCTTCATACCGGGGGGAGTGTAGCAGGCGATCGTGTACGGGCGCCACCGGACCGGCTGGACGTCACCGGCGCCCGCCCCGTTTGCTTTTGACATCCAGAGGACCGCTCTGGTATCCTGCGCACGCTTGGCTTGGATTATGCACGCGTCTTGGTGATGGGGGCGGACCGTGAGCCGAGAGGCCGCGGTCAGCGGCCGGACCGGAAGACGCGTGCATCGTGCGGGCAGGCTCGCGAGACGTCCCTTCCGCCTCCCGCGTTCGCCGGGCGGGCGATGGGGCCGGCCCCGGGGCGCGGCTCCGACCGGTCATGTGGGAAATGGCGACGAGGATCTCCGCCCTAATCGATCAAAGCCGCGTCCTTCTTCCCCTTCGTTCCACGACGAAAGAGGACGTCATCGACGAATTGGTCGACCGGTGGGCCCTTCTTGCCGGCCGGGAGGATCTTCGCGAGCGGATCCTCGAGACGATCTGGGGGAGGGAGCGGGAGATCTCGACGGGGATCGGGCGCGGAATCGCGATTCCGCACGCGGAGATCGACGCGGATCTCGAGACGAGCGCCGTGATCGGGATCTCGCCGAACGGAGTCGAGTTCGACGCGCTCGACACGGCGCCGGTCCACATCGTCTTCCTTCTCGTCTGCCCGGCCCGCGGTCAGCAGGCGAGGCTCGGCATTCTCTCCCGCCTCTCCCGTCTCCTCGGGGAGGCGCCGGTCCGAAAGGCGCTGCGCAGGGCGTCTTCCGAGGAGGAGGTCGTCGGGGTCATTCAACGGAGCGAGAGGACGGAGTAGATGGACTACCCGATGGAGCCTTTCAAGATCAAGGTGGTCGAGGCGATCCCGAACACCACCCGCGGGGAGCGGCGGGCGGTGCTCGAGCGTGCGGGCTACAACCTCTTCAGCATTCCCGCCGAGAAGGTCACCATCGATCTCTTGACCGATTCCGGAACGTCCGCGATGAGCGACAACCAGTGGGCGGGCCTGATGATCGGCGACGAGTCGTACGCGGGAAGCCGCAACTACTATCGCTTCGAGGAGACGGTCCGGAGCATCTTCGGCTTTCCGCACGTCATCCCGGCGCACCAGGGGCGCGTGGCGGAGAACCTCCTCTTCAGCACCATGGTGAAGGAGGGGGACTACGTTCCGAACAACATCCATTTCGACACGACGCGGGCGAACGTCGAGCACAACCGCGGCACGGCGGTCGATTGCGTGATCGACGCGGGCCTCAACCCGCGGGAGGAGCATCCTTTCAAGGGGAACATGGACCTCGGCAAGCTCGAGCGCCTGATCCGGGAGGTCGGGCCGGACCGGGTCCCCCTCTGCCTCCTGACGATCACGAACAACTCCGGGGGCGGCCAGCCGGTTTCTCTGGAGAACATCCGGGCCACTCGGGATCTGCTCGACCGGCACGGGATCCCGCTTTACTTCGACGCCTGCCGTTTCGCCGAGAACTGCTACTTCATCAAGGAGAGAGAAGCCGGCTTCGCGGACCGCGATCTGCTTTCGATCGCGAGGGAGACCTTCTCGTACGGCGAAGGCTGCACGATGAGCGCGAAGAAGGACGGGCTCGTGAACATCGGCGGATTCCTCTGCACGAAGGACGCCGCCCTCGCGGAGAAGATCACCAACCTCCTCATCCTCGTCGAGGGCTTCTCGACGTACGGCGGGCTCGCGGGGAGGGATCTCGAGGCGATCGCCCGGGGACTCGAGGAGGTCCTGAAGGAGGACTATCTCGAGTTCCGGATCGCGCAGGTCCGGTTCCTCGGGGATCTTCTCGACCGGGACGGTGTGCCAATCCTGAAGCCGGTGGGCGGGCACGCGGTCTATCTCGACGCGCGCGCGTTCCTCCCCGGTGTTCCGCAATCCCGTTTTCCCGCGCAGGCGCTCGCCTGCGAGCTGTTCACGGAGGGGGGAATCCGAACGGTGGAGATCGGCAGCCTCATGTTCGGGCACAAGGACCCCCGGACCGGGGAGAACGCCTTCCCGGAACTCGAGATGGTGCGCCTGGCGATTCCGCGGCGGGTGTACACGACCGCGCACATGCAGTACGTGGCGGAGACGATCCTTTCCGTGTTTAGGAGAAGAGACGGCATCCGGGGTCTCGAGCTCGTCCACGAGGCGCCGGTGCTCCGGCACTTCACGGCGAGGCTCCGCCCGGTCGCGGCAGGAGAGGAGGTTCGTCCATGAGCAGATGGTTCGGGCGGTGTTTCTCCTTGATGGCGGTCGCCGCCGGGCTCCTCCCGGGATGCGCGGCCGTGTCGGAGATCAACCTGATCTCGACCGAGCAGGAAGTCGCCATGGGCGCGGAGTTCGCCGGCGAGGTCGAGCGCGAGATGCGCATGTACGACGACCCGGTCGTGGAGTCGTACATCGACAGCCTCGGGCAGGTCCTCGCGAAGAATTCGGACCGGCCCGAGATCGCCTATCGTTTCCGTGTGGTCGACACGGACGAAGTCAACGCGTTCGCTCTCCCGGGAGGGTTTCTGTACGTGAACCGGGGGCTCATCACAACGGCGGAGAACGAGTCCGAGCTCGCCGGGGTCATCGCTCACGAGGTCGGGCACGTGGTGGGCAAGCACAGCGCGAAGATGCTGACCCGCCAGTACGGGATCGCCGTCCTCGCCCAGATCGCGCTCGGTGAGGACCCGGGGATGGTGAAGAGCCTCGTGGCGAACATCGCCGCGACCGGGGCCCTGATGAAGTACTCGAGGGACGCCGAGAGGGAGGCGGATCGTTTCGGCGTGGACGAGACCCACAGGTCGGGAATCGATCCGCGCGGGATGTCCACGTTCTTCGAGAAGCTGCAGGCGATGCACGAGAGGGAGCCCAGCTCGATCGAGAAGTTCTTCTCCACGCATCCGCCGAACGCGGAACGAATCGAGACCACGCGCTCCTACATCAACTCTCTCCCCGCGCTGGCCTCGCCGACGCGCGACTCGGAGCGGTTTCACCGCGTCCAGGAGAGGATTCGCGCGAGCAAAGGATCGTAAGGAGGAATCCCCTTGCTTTCTCGATCTCGTTGGAGCATCGGAAGAGGACACCGAATCGCGGGCCGGCGGGCGGCCGCTCTCCTCGTTCTTATCGGCGGACTTCTCGCCGCGCGCGCCGCCGCAGACGACAATCCCTTCGATGTGACAGGGGAGGCGCTCCGCTATCGCGCGGAGCCGGACCGGGTCGAGTTCCGTTTTCACATCGAGGTTCCGCCCGAGCACTATCTCTATCGCCACATGATGGGTGTCGATCTTCCGGACACAACGGTTCTCCGCCTCGCGGGCGTCGAGTTCCCCCAGGGGAAGGTGAAGTTCGACCCGTTTCTCGAGGAAGAGACGGAGATCTACGACCACCCGGTGACGGTGCGTGCGCGGGTCGAGGCGAGGCCCGGCTTCGAGATTCCCCCGAAGATCCGCGCGGTGTTCGCGTATCAGGGGTGTACGAGCGAGTTCTGCTACTTCCCGCAGGAAGAGGAGTACGAGCTTGCCTGGGCGTGGGAAGAGGGAGAGGCGGAGGCGCCGGCGCAAGGGGAACCGAGAGCGGAAGCGCCGCCGGCCGTCGCGCCCGGTTCCTTCGACGTCGGCCAGAGGATCGCCTCGCGCGGGCTTCTCTTCACCTATCTCGCTGTCTTTCTCTCCGGCATCCTCCTCTCGTTCACGCCCTGCGTGTTCCCGATGATCCCGATCACCTTGTCGATCATCGGCGCGCGCGGCGAGAAGAGCGCGCTCCGCGGCTTCCTTCTCTCGCTCGTCTATGTTCTCGGCATGGCGCTCACCTACGCGACGCTTGGCCTTGTGGCGGCGAGCACGGGGGCGATGTTCGGGTCCGTTCTTCAGAACCCGTGGTTCGTCGGCGGCATCGTCCTCCTCTTCGTGCTGCTCGCGATGAGCATGTTCGGGGTTTTCGAGCTCCAGATTCCCTCGTCGGTGGCGGTCCGCTTGCAGAGGGTCGGCGGGGGAGGGGGGTGGATCGGGATCTTCCTGATGGGGATCGTCGCGGGCCTCGTCGCCTCGCCCTGCGTCGGGCCCGTGCTCGTCGGTCTCCTCGTCTACATCGCCCAAACGGGAAGCGCGCTTCTCGGGTTCACTCTTCTGTTCACGCTCGCCATGGGGATCGGAGTCCTCTTCCTCGCGATCGGGACCTTCTCCGGCCTGATCGGCGCGCTCCCCGGGGCGGGGGAGTGGATGGACGCGGTGAAGCGGGTCTTCGGCTTTCTCCTCCTCGGCGTGGCGGTCTACTTCGCGGCGCCTTTTCTGCCGCGGCAGCTCGTGCTCTCCCTCTACGGCGCCCTCCTCACCGTGAGCGCCGTCTTCTTCGGGCTTTTCGAGGCGCTTCCTCCGCACGCCGGCGCGTGGCGGGGGATCGGAAAAGCGCTCGTTCTTGTGCTCGGCGCCTCGGGCGTCGTTCTCTTGGTCGGGGTGCTCGTCCTGCCGTTTCTCTCGCTCTCCGCGCCCTCCGGAACCGCCCCGGGGGCGGAGGATATCGAGTGGATCCCGGACTACGACCTCGGGATGGCCGAGGCTTCGCGCGAGGGGAGGCCGGTGATGATCGACTTCACGGCCGATTGGTGCGCGGCCTGCCGCGAGCTGGAGCACAAGACCTACACCGACGCCGAGCTGATCCGCGAGAGCCGCCGCTTCACGATGATTCTCGTCGACTGCACGCGGTCGAGCGAGAAGATCCAGTCGCTCCTCGCCGAGCACGGCGTGCGCGGCCTCCCGACGATCGTCTTCATCGACTCGTCCGGGCGGCGCGCGGAAGAGCTCACCGTGACCGGCTTCCTCGAGCCGGAGCCGTTTCTGGAGATCCTCCGCTCGGTTCGCTAGCCTCGGTCGAAGCTCAATGGCCCCGCCTCGCTCATCCGGCCCGCCGATCCAGCTTGCGCTAGAACTTCCGGCCGGCGACCACGAGGAAGAGGTGCTGCGTGAACCGCTCCTTTTCCGCGGGATCGTTCTCGTCGATCCGTTCGTACTCCGCCCGCCAATCGACCCCGGCGAGCTCGACCCCGCACTCCGCGGTGAAGAACCAACGTTCCGGTTTCGCAAGCGTGGATTCGATCCCCGTGCCGGACGTGTCCTGCTTCGTTTCAGAGAAGGTGTAACGCTCCCCGAGCTTCCACGAGATCCGCCCGCCGGGCGCGTTTCGGGTCCAGTACGCGCCGCCGCTCCACCCCCGGGTGCGGGAGGAGGAGCGGGTGTCGGTCCGAGTCCCGCTGACCGAGATCGTGTGGGTCTTCCCCCGCGCGTAGAAGCCGAGCGTTCCGTAGGCGCTCCTGTACGCCTGGGATGCGTAGGGGATCTCGTACGAGCGCCAAAGAAGGTAGTTGTTGCAGGCGAACCCGCCCGCGTTCCAGTCGAAATCGGACCGCCCGTAGAGCTGGACGATTCGGGAATCCTCGTCGAGCTCCTGCGCGGATTCGCGGTCCCGGTACACTTCCACTTTCAGTGACTGACGGAGGAATGTTCTGAGGCGCACGGATCCGCTGAGGACCACGCCTCTCTCTCCCCCGTCCACCGTCGGGCTCGCGAGAGAGTAGAAGTCGGGGCGGTAGTCGTGGTACTCGATCGACACCCCGCGCGAGGGGGTGTCGAGGAGCGTTGCGACGATCCGGTAGGCTCCCGCGGAGACCGTGTCGCTCTCCTCCGTGTCGCTCCAGCCCGCCTCGACGTCCACCCTCTGCTCCCGACCGATCCGGAGGCCCATGCTTCCCGTCACAACGAGGTTCTTCACGGGGGGAAGAAAGCGGAGCGTCTCCGGAACCGAGGACTCGCGCTCCCACCCGTACGCCGCGTGAAGCGCGACTTCCCAAGGGTCTCGTGCGAGGGAGAGCCTCTCCCCCGAGATGAACTGGGAGTAGATCCCGATCCCCCCCGTCGTGTCCGACGGGGTCGACCGGGCGACGAAGAACGTGTTCTCGATCGGACCGCGGCGGACGGTCGCGAGCGCCCCCTCTCCAGTGAGCCAGGAAACGGTCATCTCCGAGAAAGAGGGGTAGATGTCTCCCGCTTCGATCACGAACGTTTCGGAGGACAACCGAGCCGTCGAGCGGATCTCGTCGTCGTAGACCGGGTCTCGAGAGGACGTGAAGAAGATCGACTTTCCTCCCCATTCGCCCGAGGCGTACACGTCGTAGGCGAGGGACGAGGTCTTCTCGTACAACACGTAGGGATCCCCCTCGATTCCCGTGTTCGCAACGGCCGCCCATCCGGCCTCCGCTCTCCCGGAGAGCCCGAGGCGCCGGGTCCCCCGGGGGCCTTCTCCGACGTAGAACGTCCAGGAGCGCTCCCCCCGCTCGCCGGAGGCGGACACGACGGCCGCGGTCGCAGTGTGCGGCCCCCGCGCGGGGGCTCGGGCCGGCTTGTAGAAGAGGTAATCCTCTGTCCGTTCGACCCCCTCCATGACCGGCGCTCCGTCGAGGATCAAGGAGGCGCTGTCGTCCGGGGCGAGCGGGGGATCGAAGAGAACGGAGATCGCGAGGTCCGATGGGTCCTGGACGACCTGGTCCCTTTCGGGAGAGAGGATCAGGATGCGGGCGACCGCTTCGGGGGAGAGGATCGGGACTCGGTGCGGGCTTTCCGCGGGGCTTCGGGAGGGGCTGGTGATCTCCTGGCCGCTCTCCGTTCGAACGAGGAGGAAGTACTCGAACCCGGGAGGCGCGAGCAAGCGCTCCGGCACGGCGGCGCGATAGACTCCACGCTGCTCTTCCGCGGCGAACCGGACGAAGGCCTCTTCGCCGGCCGCGCGGAAAAAGACGTCCGCGGCCGCCGGCCGTGCCTCACCGAGCACAGTGAAGACGAGATCGACCTTCGAGCCGGCGACCGGGGGGGGCGGGGGCGTGTGGACGATCCGCGGCGCCTCGGCGAAAGCGGCTCCGGCGAGCGCCGCGACGAGAACCTGCGGGAAAAGGGAGGAGAGCGATCGCAGCACTCGAACGCCGGGCCTCCTATCGGCAGGGATTGCACGGAAGAGCGGCGTCCGGATCAGCGGAGGCCCATCGCGCTCCGCACCTCTTCCATCGTCGCCGCGGCGATCTTTCGGCAGCGTGCCGCCCCCTTCTCGAGCGCGCCCCGGACCTCGTCCGGCCGGCGCTCGAGCTCCCGGAACCGAGCTTGGATCGGATCGAGCTCGCGGATCATGTTGTCCGCGAGGATCTTCTTGCAGTCCACGCAGCCGATCCCGGCGCGCCGGCACTCGACATCGATCCGGGCGATCTCGTCCGGGGACGAGAGGCTCTTGTGCAGCGTGTAGATGTTGCAGATGTCGGGGTTCCCCGGGTCGGTGCGGCGCTTCCGGTTCTCGTCGGTGAGCGCCGTGGCGAGCTTGGCCCGGATCGACGCGGGCTCCTCGAGCACGCCGATGTAGTTCTTCATCGACTTGGACATCTTCGCCTGCCCGTCGAGCCCCATGATGCGCGGCGCGGGCGAGAGAATGGGCTGCGGCTCGGGGAAGAGCGGTCCGAAGCGCGCGTTGAACTTCCGCGCGATGTCCCGCGAGAGCTCGATGTGCTGCACCTGGTCCTCGCCCACGGGAACCCGGTCGGCCTTGTAGAGGAGGATGTCCGCCGCCTGGAGCACGGGGTAGTCGAAGAGACCGACGTTGATGTTCTCCCGGTGCAGCTTCGACTTCTCTTTGAACTGGGTCATCCGGCCGAGGTCCCCCATCGGCGTGACCGTGTTGAAATACCAGGCGAGCTCGGGGTGCTCAGGGATCCACGACTGGACGAAGAGGGTGCACTTCTCCGGATCGAGTCCGGCCGCGATGCCTGTCGCCGCGGCTTCGAAGATCCTCTTGCGGAGCTCCGCCGTCTCGTAGTGGGCAGTCAGCGTGTGCTGGTCAACCACGCAGAAGATCGAATCGAACTCGTTGATCAATTTCACCCAGTTGCGGATCGCCCCGAGGTAATTGCCGATCGTGATCTCCCCGCTCGGCTGGATTCCGCTGAAGATTCGGCTCACGAGGACTCTCCTTTTCGCCGCGAAGGCGGAGGCTTCGGAACTCCTGAATTTGCAACAGGGTAGCAGCACGCGCGGCGTGGTGTCAAGCCGTGGCTCCGCGGTGCCGAAAAGGAGCAAAGAAGGGAGGAGAGCATGATTCGTCGGATGTCCGCACTGTTCCTCGTCGTTCTTCTTGCCGCCCCGCAGGGGGCTCTCGCTTCCGGCGCCGCTCCCCCGGCCGAGCGTCCGTCGTGGATGGGCGGGTCGGTGTTCTGGGGAGCCCTGGCCATCCTGAACACGGCGATTCTCACTTCAAGTATCGGGGACCTTCGGTTCTACGAGTCGCAAGCCGACGAGGTGTCGGCGGGCGGAGGAGACGCGGGCGCATACTGGGATGCGGCCTCGCGCGAGAAGGTGATGATCGGCGTTTCCGCCGTCTCCCTCCTCTTCTCTCTCGCGGGTCTCAAGGGGTCGTTCGCGAGACCCAAGCCGATTCAGCGCATCGCCGAGCCCGTCTCGCGGCCCGATCCTCTCCCGTCGCCGCCGGGGCCGGTCCAGGTGCTTGCCCTCGAGAACCGGATCCGATACGACACGCTCTTTGTGGAGCAGGCGTCCCCTGGAGAGGAGGCGGGGAAGGAGCGCTTCCGGGTGACCGGGGCCGAGGCCGGGCCGGCCGATCCGGCGATGCCCGGGCGCGGCGCGGGTGCGCCCCCGCCCCCCGAGACAAGCCCCGTCCCGCCGGACCCGGCGCGTGAAGAGCCTCTCGCGGGCGATCGCCTCGACGAGATCCTGCTCGCGCTGGAGAACGAAGCTGCGGTCCCGGACCCGGCCGATTCGCGCGCTTCCATCGCTTCACCCGGGGCGAAGGCCGCACCCTCCTCGGGGGCCGCGGACGCCGAGTCCGGTGGCGAGGAGGAGGGGGAGCCGACGTTCACGCTCCTTCCGTACGGTGTTCACGTGAGCTCGTTCCGCACGCAGCGGCTGGCGGAGGTGGATGAAACCGAGTGGGTCCGGCGCGGGGAGCGGGTGACGATCGAGGAGGACGAGGTGCCCGGGAGGGGCACTTGGTTTCGTCTTCTGCTCGGCAGTTTCAAGACCACGGCGGAGGCGAAGGCGTACGCCGCCGACGTGAAGGCGCGATACGGCGTCTCCTACGCGCAGGCGCAGCGGCGCGCGGGCTTCTGACGCCCGGGTCCTGCGCACGTTTTC
>JBDRFQ010000379.1:0-4566 GCA_043818685.1 Candidatus Eiseniibacteriota bacterium | reverse complement strand
CGTCTGCACGCCGACGCCGCGGACGGTGAGGTTCTCCCCCATCGTTCCCCAGGAGAGGTCGTAGCCCTCGGCCCGCAGCTCCTCGAGGAGCTCCTCGTCCTGGATGCTCACCGCGCGCTCAAGCCTCCGGTGCTTCGCGTGATCGTGGCCGTCCCCCTCGAGCCCCTCCTCCCGCACCTCCACGCCCCCCTCCACCGGGATCTTCGGGATCCCGCCCGGCGAGATGCAAACCGCGAGCACGCGGGAATCCTCCGCGCGGCGGCACTGGTCCTTCCAGCGGCTTGAATCCTCATTCGCCTCCGCGCCGCTTCGCCCTCTTCCAGGTCCCACTCTTCCCCCCTCTCTTCTCAAGGAGACGGACCGATTCGATTTCGATCCCCTTCGCCGCCGACTTGCACATGTCGTACACGGTGAGCGCTCCGACCGCGGCCGCCGTCATCGCCTCCATTTCCGCCCCCGTCCGTCCGTGACAGGCGACCTCGACGACGATGCGGACCCGTTCTCCGATCCGCTCCGCGCCGACGTCGATCCGGTCGATCGCCAGCGGATGACAAAGCGGGATCAGCTCGGACGTTCTCTTCGCCGCCTGAATCGCGGCGATCCGCGCGGTCTCCAGCACGTTCCCCTTCGCGACGCCCCCCGTCCTGTCCAAGAGCCGCGCGACCGCGTCGCCCAAGAGCACGACCGCTTCGGCGCGCGCGCTCCTCGCGGTCGCTCGTTTGGAAGAGACATCCACCATCCGCGCGGCGCCGGCCGTGCCGACATGACGAAGACGTTTACTGGTCAAGGATCATCCTCCCAGCGTGCGCATGCCGATCCCGGTTCTCATCCCGCTCATCCGGGGCTTCTCGAGAACCACCCGGCGGAACGCCTCCCCGAGCCTCCCGCGGCGATCCCCCGCCGGGGCCTCCCGGAAGATCGGGGCGAGGTCGGCGCCCCCCTCGTTCATCAGGCAGCCCCGGAGAAGACCGGTCGCCGAGAGCCGGAGGCGGCGGCACGCGCCGCAGAACGGGCGGCTCACCGGAGGGATGAAGCCGATCGTCCCGCGGAAACCGCGGCCGTTCGAAACCGCGAAAGGAATCGAGGGGGACCCGTCCGGCCGCGGGATCCTCTCCACACGGAAGACCCGCCGGAGGCGTTCTAGGGCGTCATCCATCGAGAGAAAACGGTCCGCGTGGATCGGGACCGCCTCTCCGATCGCCATGAGCTCGAGAAACCGGACCTCGATCCCCCGATCGATGCCGAAGCTCACGAACTCCACGAGCTCCCCGTCGTTCACTCCTCTGAGAAGCACGACGTTCAGCTTGACGGGCACCAGGCCCTCGCGGAGAGCCGCGTCGATCCCCGCAAGCGTCTTCGCCGCTTCCCCCCCGCGCCTCACCCGGCGGAACCGCTCCGCGTCGAGAGAGTCCATGCTGACGTTCACGCGATCGATCCCCGCTTCCTTGAGAGAGCGCGCCCTGGGCGCGAGCAGCTGGCCGTTCGTGGTGAGCGAAAGATCCCGGATGTCGAGCCGCCGGAGCCGCTCCACGAGCCGGGGAAGGTCGGGACGGAGAAGCGGCTCCCCGCCGGTGATCCGGACGCGGTGAAGGCCCGCGTTCTCGACAAGGAAGCCGACCACATCCTCGATCTCGTTCACGGTGAGGACCTCGGGGCCGGGCGCGAAGGAGACGGAACCCGCGGGCATGCAGTAGACGCAGCGGAGGTTGCACCGATCGGTGACGGAAACGCGAAGGCTGTCGATGGTGCGCCCGCGCGGGTCCCTCATGGAAGGCTCCACGAATGAAACACGACGAGTTCGCCCCGCTCGACGCAGCGAGGTCCTTCCGGAAGCACCAGAACGCCGGCCGCCCGCGAGACCCCGACGAAGTCGCCCGAGCCGTGGTGCGGAAGGGACTTCACGGCGGTCCGGCCGTTCGCGATCGCGAGAACACCCGGCAGGAACTGGCGGAGATCGAGCTTCTTCTCGATGCACTCGCACGACGGGAGCAGAAGATCCGCCGGTCTCGCCTCGGAGAAACCCGCCAGGCGCCGGAGGCCGACGAGAGCGATCTCGCGCATCGTCACCTGGAACGAAAACGGATTCCCGGGAAGGCCGAAGACCGGGATCTTTCCCCCCGCGGCGCCGAACCAGAAGGGCTTCCCCGGTCGGATCGCCGCCTTGTGGAGGATTCCCTTCACACCGCTTCGCTCGAGAGCCTCGGGAACGTGATCGCGATCACCCATGGACACGCCGCCGGAGAGGAGAAGCGCGTCCGATCTCTCGAGCGCCTCCCCCACGGCGCTCTTCACGCCCTCCACGTCGTCGCCGGCCATTCTCACGGACGCGAACTCAACCCAGCGGAGGGCGCCCAGCGCCGCGCGCGCGGCGGGACCGTTCCCGTCCCGTATGCGTGCGGCGGCGGGAGTGGAATCGCAGGGAACGATCTCGTCGCCGGTCACGATCACGGAGACACGGACTCTCCTCCGCACGACGACCTCGGCCGCGCCGACGGAAGCTCCCACGGCGATGCGTCCCGCGGTGAGGTCGACGCCGGAGGGAACGAGCTCGTCCCCCTTCCGGGCATCGACCCCTGCCTCATGAACATGACGCATAGGGGCGATCTCCCCGTCCTTCAGATCCACGGAGTGCTCCCGCGTCCGGCTCTCCTCGACCATCACCACCGCGTCCGCGCCTTCCGGCAGCGGCGCGCCGGTCATGATCCTCACGCAGCTTCCCGGCAGGAGCGGCTCTCCGCAGCCCTCTCCCGCGCGGACAACGCCGCCGTCCCAGCGCAAGGTCCCAACGCCCCCGGCAAGATCCGCGCTCCGAACCGCCCAGCCGTCCCGTTCCGAGCGGTTGAAGGGCGGAAGATCGCGATCCGCGCGGATCGGCTTGGCAAGGACACGGCCGGCGGCGTTCGCGAGCGGCACTTTCTCGGTGCCGACCGGTTCCGCCGCGGCAAGCACCCGCTCGATCGTCTCTTCGTACGAATGCAGGTGGTTCTTCGTCACGCGCGCCGAACACCTTTCGTTGTCGATCCGAGATCGGGAAAGCGCGGCATCCGACGGTTCGACGGAGAGCGCCGCGGGGAGGAAAGGAGGACACGACGACGGAAAGGAGCCGGACGGCCTGCGGATCCGGGCCGCGAAGAAAACGAAGCGAGGACGGCTTCGCTCCTTTCCAAACACGGGAGGCCGGTCCGTTTCCCGACCGACCCTGTCGCCGGATCCCCCCTAGCGCGGCTCGGCGCCCGCCTTAGGGAGAAGCGGTCGGAGCGTCCGCGGATCAGACATTACAGGGGGACACACGACCCGTCAAGGCGTGGAGGGGAAGGCCTGCCCACATCGCGAAAAGAAGAAGAGACGGGCGAAGGCGGGCGGCCTTCGATCGGGACCCGACCGGACTCGGGGAAAATAAGGCGGGCGCCCCGCGAGGAGCGCCCGTCCCGTTCACGCCGTGCGGTTTTGCGACCTCGATCAGAGCTGAACGACGAAGATGTTCCCGATGTTCGCGATCTGGCTCTGAAGAACCGTGATCGGGTTGAAGTTGATCGAGTTCGGCCAGGCTCCTTGCCCGTAGAACCCGAACAGATCCCCGGCGTCGTAGAGCCCGTTGTTGTTCATGTCCTTCCAAAGATCCAGGTAGTACGTTCCGGGGGCCACGTTGGTGAAGCTGAAGGTGACCGAGAACTCGGTCCCCGTCGCGGTCGACGTCATCACGTACTGGTCCATGACCCAGTCGTTGTAGTCGTCGTAGATCGCGACGCGCGAGTTGCGGAGATCCACCTGCACGCCGGCCACGGCCTGCGCGGTCCCGGTGATCCCGGTCTGGGCCGCCGTCACGGCGAGGCTCCCGGTCGAGGTGGCCGAGCCGCCGTTCCCGTCGGTCACGGTTACGGTGATCGAGTAGGGGCCCGCGGTCGTCGGCGCGTTCCACGTCACGGTCATCCCCGCCCCGGTGATCGACCCACCGTTCGGAACGTACGTGTAGGTGAGAGCGTCGTTGTCCTGGTCCGTGGCGGTCACGGTGACGGTGGCCGTCCCTCCCGCCGTCACCGAGTTCGGGGACACGGTTACGGAAGTGATGACCGGATCGTGGTTCGTCGGCTCCGTCGTCCCGCCGTCGTCGCCGCCGCAGCCGGCGAAGAGAAACGGCACCGCCAAGAGCACGACGGCCAGCGTGGAAAGCCTCCATCTCTTCATGCTCGCTCTCCCTCCCTCTCTCTGCAAAACACCTAACATCCACCGGTCGGATCGATCGGCCTCTTTCGTGTCTTTGTTCCGCCGGCGCAGCTGAACGCCCAAGCCAGAAGCGAACTCAGGTTCGCCCCACGTGGAGGCGGTGTCAAGCGAAAACAGGAAGGGGAGCGCGTGTCGACGCCGCCGTGAGGAAAGCGTTGCGAAAGAACGGGCGGCCGCAGAGAATCATGAGATCCTCGTTCGTGCGCAATTGTTCGGGCGAGAGGGCGAGAGAGACCGAGACGAGCATGCTGAACAAGAGAACGATCCTCGGCTACCTCGATTGTCCCCGTCTCGGGTACTTCGAATCAGGCGCGGAACCGGCCTGGACCCGCGAGGAAAGCC
>JBDRFQ010000378.1:0-12994 GCA_043818685.1 Candidatus Eiseniibacteriota bacterium | reverse complement strand
CCGGTCGGCGGCCCGGCGGAGACGTACCGGGAGACCTTCCGCGAGATACGGGAGGCTCTGCTGAAGGGGTGGGCGGCCGTCGAGGGGAGGCTTTTCGAGGCGGGACCGCCCGACCCGAGGACGAAATGAACGCGGGGATCGTGATGGCCGCGCGGACCCGCCCGGCGGAACGGCTCCCGGTCCTCCGACGGGGCCGGCCTGACCGCGCATCGACCAGGTGATGAAATGAAGATTGCATTGGGGAGCGACCACGCGGGATTCGAGCTGAAGAAGAAGGTCGTGTCGTGGCTGAAGGAGCTCGGGCACACGCCGTTGGACCTCGGCCCCTCGAGCGCGGAGCCTTGCGACTACCCGGAGTACGCGTACGCCGTGGCTCGAAGCGTTCGAGGAGGGCTCTCGGAGCGCGGCGTCCTTCTCTGCGGGAGCGGGATCGGCATGTCGATGGCGGCGAACCGGCTGACCGGGGTGCGCGCCGCGCTCTGCGCGGACCGGGAGGCGGCGAGGCTCTCGCGCGCCCACAACGACGCCAACGTGCTCGTTCTCTCCGGCCGCCGTATGGAAGAGGCGGAGGCCCGCGCGGCCCTCGAGGCCTGGCTCGCGGAGCCGTTCGAGGGGGGGCGTCACGAGCGGCGCGTGCGCGCGATCGACCTCCCCGCCTACGGGGGGAGCGAGGAGACGGCTCCGCCGGCGGGCGGAAGGCTCTCGTATCTCTTCCGGACCGACCCCGAGATCGCCGAGGCGATTCTCGGCGAGAGGAGGCGGCAGGAAACGAAGCTCGAGCTGATCGCCTCGGAGAACTTCGCGAGCGAGGCGGTTCTCGAGGCGCTCGCCACCCCGATGAACAACAAGTACGCGGAAGGGTACCCTGGGAAGAGATACTACGGCGGCTGCGAGTTCGTGGACGTGGCGGAGCAGCTCGCCATCGACCGGCTGAAACAGATCTTCGGGGCGGAGCACGCGAACGTGCAGCCGCACGCGGGCGCCGCGGCGAACATCGCCGCCTACTTCTCGCTGCTCGAGTACGGCGACACGATCCTCGGTCTGAACCTCTCCCACGGCGGCCACCTGACGCACGGCCATCCGGTGAACTTCTCCGGGCGCTTCTTCAAGGTCGCCCAGTACGGCGTGAGCCGGGAGACTGAGACGCTCGACTACGATGAGGTTCGGAAGATCGCCCTCGAGGCGAAGCCGCGCCTGATCGTGAGCGGCTACACGGCCTATCCGCGCACGATCGACTTCGCCGCCTTCCGTTCGATCGCGGACGAGGCCGGTGCGTACCTCATGGTCGACATCGCCCACATCGCCGGCCTGATCGCCGCGGGATATCATCCGAACCCGGTCCCGTACGCGGACATCGTCACGAGCACCACCCACAAGACCCTTCGCGGCCCGCGCGGCGGCTTCATCCTCTGCAAGAAGGAGCACGCCGAGGCGGTCGACAAGACGACTTTCCCCGGCATGCAGGGGGGGCCGCTCGAGCACTGCATCGCCGCCAAGGCGGTCTGCTTCCGCGAGGCGATGACCCCCTCCTTCCGGGAGTACCAGGGGCGGGTCGTCGCCAACGCCCGCGCCCTCGCCGCCGCCCTCCTGGCGAAGGGCTTCCGCCTCGTGTCGGGCGGCACGGACAATCATCTGATGCTCGTGAACCTGACGGACAAGGACATCTCCGGGAAGAAGGCGGAGAAGGCGCTCGACCAGGCGGGGATCACGGTGAACAAGAACACCGTCCCCTTCGACGAGCGGTCGCCGTTCGTAACGAGCGGAATTCGGATCGGCACGCCCGCGGTGACCACGCGGGGAATGGGGGTCGCGGAGATGGAGCGCGTCGCCGAGCTGATCGCGCGGGTGATCGCCGACCCGGGGAGCGAGGAGAACCTCCGGGAGGTCCGGGGGGACGTCGAGGCGCTCTGCCGCTCCTTCCCGCTCTACCGCGGCTAGGCGGGACCGCGGGGCCCGGAACCCGCGGCGGAGCCCGCGACCCGGGCGGCGGGGCCGGGGTCTTGGGGGGAATCGACGTGCGCTGTCCTTCATGCGGAATGGATCGCGACAAGGTCGTCGACTCGCGGAGCGTCCGCGGGGGGAGGGCGGTGCGCCGGCGCCGCCACTGCACCGAGTGCGGCCACCGCTTCACGACGTACGAATACGTCGACACGGCGGTGTTCGTCGTCGTGAAGAAGGACGGCAGGCGCGAGCCGTACAACCGGGAGAAGCTGATCAGCGGAGTCCTCACGGCGTGCGAGAAGCGGCCGGTGTCCCGCGACGCGATCGACGCGCTGGTGGACCGCGTCGAGACCGCGATCGGCGAGCAGGGGGAGCGCGAGGTCCGGAGCCAGGCGATCGGCGAGGCGGTGATGAGAGAGCTCCGCAAGCTGGACGAAATCGCCTATGTCCGCTTCGCGTCGGTGTACCGGCGCTTCAAGGATGTGGGCGAGTTCCTGGACGAAGTCCGCTCGCTCCTCGACTGATCGATGGCCGAGAACAGGAGCCGGCCCGGACCCCCCGACCGGAAGGAGATGCCTTTCCTCGAGCATCTCGAGGAGCTCCGGTCGGTCCTTCTCCAATCCGCCCTCGCCGTCGCCTGCCTCGCCCTGGGCGGCTGGTTCGTCTCGGAGCCGGCCCTCGATCTCCTGACCCGCCCGGTCGGGTCGCTCGTCTTCCTCGGGCCGACCGAGGCCTTCACGCTCCGCCTGAAGATCGCGCTCCTCCTCGGTTTCTTCGCCGCGCTCCCGTTCGTTCTCTACAAGGTGTGGCGCTTCGTCGCGCCGGGCCTGTTCGAGCGGGAGAGGCGGATCATCGTTCTCATCGTCGGCGCCTCGACCCTCCTCTTCGTCGCGGGGGCCGCCTTCGGCTTCTTCGTTCTGGTCCCGATCGCGATCCGGTTCCTCCTCGGGTTCGGCACCGAGACCCTCCTCCCGATGATCTCCGCGGGGAACTACTTCTCGTTCGTCACGAAGCTCCTCATCGGGTTCGGGGTCGTCTTCCAGCTCCCCCTCGCCGTCTCGCTCCTCACCTATCTCGGGGTGCTCCGGCCGGAGTGGCTGCTCCGCAAGTGGCGCTACGCGATTGTCCTGATCGCCGCCGCCTCGGCGGTTCTCACCCCTCCCGACATCGCCTCGCAGATCCTCATGGGGGTTCCGGTTCTCGCGCTCTATTTCCTCTCCACGCTTCTCTCGTTCGCCGTCCGGAGACGGGGGGAGAGCGATGGGAGTGGGGCGGGGGATGAGGAGGAGGAGGACGAGGGCGGGACGGACCCCGCGGGAGGGAGGGGAGACGAAGGGGGCAGGAAGAACGGGCGCGCCCGGGAGGGGGACTCGGGGTGAGCGGAGAGACGATCCGATTCGCCGTGGAGGCGGCCAAGGAGGCGGGGGCCCTTCTTCTCGAGCGCTTTCGCCGCCCACGCGGGGAGGAGGTCCGCTTCAAGGGGGTGAAGGACCTCGTCACGTCGGCCGACGAGGAGGCGGAGCGCCTCCTTCTCGACCGGATCGGGAGCCGGTTTCCCGGTGACCGGATCGTCGGCGAGGAGGGGGGAGCGAAGGGAGGAGAGGGAGAGGCGATCTGGTACGTCGATCCGCTCGACGGGACGACGAACTTCGTCCACCGCTTCCCCCTGTTCTCCGTGTCGATCGCGCGCGTCCGGTGGGGCGAGGTCGAGATCGGCGTCGTCCACGTCCCCTCCCTCGGCGAGACCTTCGCCGCCGAGAGGGGCGCCGGCGCAACCTTGAACGGTGAACGAATCCGCGTGAGCGAGGTGTCGGAGCCGATCGAGGCTCTTGTCGCGACCGGGTTCGCCTGCGTCCGGTCGAACCGGATTCCGGACGGCGTTCCGGTCTTCACCCGCGTGGTGCACGAGGTCCAGGGGGTCCGGCGGGGCGGGTCGGCGGCCATCGATCTCGCCTACACCGCCGCGGGTCGTTTCGACGGCTTCTGGGAGATGAACCTGAACGCCTGGGACGTCGCGGCGGGGATCCTCCTCGTCCGCGAGGCGGGTGGCGTGGTGACCGACTTCGCCGGCGGGGAGGAAATGGTCGCGCGGAAGGAGCTCGTGGCGGGGAACCGGGCGATCCACGCGTACCTGATCGGGCGGATCGCCCGGACGGCCGAGGAGGAAGGTTGGAATCTTCGGGGCGGGGGATAGGGGAGGGGCGGAGGAAGGCCGCCCACGCGGCCCTTCTTCTCGCGGTTCCGTTCTTCCGGCTTCTCTCCGTCGAGCTTCTTGTCGCGCTCTCCGGCGCCGCCTTTCTAGCGGCGTGGGCCCTCGGACCGGTTCTCTTCTCCCGGCTCGCGCGACCCGGCGAGGGGTGGCCTCGCTTCTCGCTCGCAGTCGCGTCCTTCCCCCTCGCGAGCGGCCTCCTTCTTCTTCTCTTTCCGGAGAGGCCGGGCGTCGCGGCGGGGGCGCTCGCGCTTCTCGCCGCGGGGGACGCGGCCGCGAGCGGGATCGGCGGGCGGATCGGCTCCCCGGATCTCCCCTGGAACCGGCGGAAGACGATCGCCGGCAGCGCGGCGTTCCTTCTCGCCGGGCTCCCCGCCGCCGCCGTTTCCTATGCCGCCGTCGAGGGAGCTCCCCTCGGAGAGGCGTTCCTCCTCCTCCTCGCCCCGGTCCTCCTCGGCGCGGCGATCGAGAGCCTCCCCTCCCGTCTCGGCGACAACCTCCCGGTCGCTCTCTTCCCGGGGGTCCTGCTCGGCTCCCTGGCCGAGGCGGAGACGATCCCGTGGGGCGAGGCTGCGGCGCGGGTCCCGGCGGGGCTGCTCGTCGTTTCTCTGCTCGCGTTCACCGGCCTCCGGTCCGGATCCCTCGACCGGTCGGGAGCGGCGGCGGGGATCTTCCTCGGGGGCGCCGTCTACGCGGCGGCCGGGCCCGGCGGCTTCCTTCCGCTCGTCCTCTTCGTCCTTCTCGGTTCGGCCGCCTCGCGGATCGGACCCCGGAGGCACGCGCCGAGGGGAGCACGGCACGCGATCGCGAACCTCGGCATTCCCTTCTTCTTTGCCCTGCTCGCGTGGCTCGGCGGAGGGGCGTGGGTGCGGGCCGCCTTCGCCGGATCGCTCGCCGCCGCTCTCGCCGACACGCTTTCCGGAGAGATCGGCATGCTCTCTCCGGTCCCGCCCCGTCTCATTCTCGGGTTTCGTCCGGTCCGGGCGGGGACGAACGGCGGGGTGACGCTTCTCGGGACGTTCGCCGGCGCCGCCGGGTCGCTCCTCGCCGCCGTGGCGTGCGCGGCGACCGGCTGGCTCGGCCCGGCCCTGATCGGCCCGGTTGCGCTCGCCGGCTTCGCGGGCACGATCACCGACAGCCTTCTCGGGGCGTCGGCGGAGCGCTCCGGCCTGATCGGGAACGAGGAGGTGAACTTCCTCTCGATTCTCGCCGCCGCTCTCCTCGCCGGCCTCGCCGGAGCTTCCTGATCGGCCCGCGGGCGGAAACGATTGAAAAATCAGTAGGTTTGGCTTGACAGGTTCCGGACGGTTTGCTTGAATGGAGAAGGGACACAAGCTTCCGCCCCTCTCCTCGCGGGGCGCCGAGAAAGGAGGCCGCTGGTCATGACGAAGGCGGATCTGGTGGAACAGATCGCGACGCTCACAGGTCTGACGAAAAAAGACACCGCCGAAGCGGTCGACGAGTTCCTCACCGCGATCAAGAAGGCCCTCCGGGACGGGAAGCACATCGAGATCCGCGGGTTTGGCACCTTCAAGGTCAAGGAGCGCAAGGCGCGAACCGCGCGGAACCCTCGTACGGGAGAGCCGGTCCCCCTCCCCTCGCGGCGGGTCCCGGTCTTCAAGGTCTCCAAGGAGCTGAAGGCCCGCATCAATCAGAAGGGGGAGTAGACGGGACGATCCTGCGTCTCGGAGTCGGCCGAAGATGGGGCTTTTCATCGCGTTCGAGGGATTGGACGGGGCGGGAACCACCACGCAGGCGAGGATCCTCGCCGACCGGTTGGAGTCGGAGGGGATTCCTGTTCATCTGACGAAGGAGCCCTCGGAGGGGCCCGTGGGGAACCTGATCTCCCTCGTCCTCCGCAGGCGGCTGGTCGCCCCGACCGCGGGACGCCCCCTCGACCCGTTTCCCGACGAACTTCTGGCTCTTCTCTTCGCCGCGGACCGGATCGACCATCTGCACGCGGAGATCCTCCCGAAGCTCCGCGAGGGGATCGCGGTGATCTCCGACCGGTACATCCTCTCCTCCTACGCGTACCAATCGCTCGGGTGCGACCTGAAGTGGATCCGCGAGGTGAACCGGCACGCCGTGATGCCCGACCTGACCTTCCTCATCGACGTGCCGGCCCCGATTTGTCTTCGCCGCATCGAGAGGGAGCGGTGGGAGATGGAGCTCTTCGAGGGGCTGGACAAGCTGGTTGTCGTTCGCAAGAACTACCTCCGCATCGCCGCGAGCCCGATCGGGGAGTCGATGAACGTGGTGCTTCTGGACGGGGAGAAGGAGATCCGCGCGCTCCAGAGGGAGATCTGGGAGCGGCTCCGCTCGTCGGTGAAACCGGGAACCGGGGGCGGGGTTGAAGGGGAGAACGAGGAGGCCCAGCTCGGTCTGAAGCTGGATGCTCGGGGAGAAGAAGGACAAACGCCGACGGGGGAAGGACAGCAATGAAGAAGGAAAGTCCCGCCTCCTCTTTCACGGTTTCGCATAGGGCCGAGCTCGGGAACATCTACGAGCTGGTCGTGGTTGCGGCTCTCCGCGCGCGCCAGCTGAACCGGTTCCCCCACCTCCGCGACCGGGACGCGGGGAGAACCCTCGTCGACCAGGCGCTCGGCGAGGCCGTGACGCTGAAGCTGCCGTACGCGATCTCGGATCGCGAGGAGCCCCTGATGGGCGCCCCTCTGAACGTTGAAGCATGAAGCGTACGGATTCGTTTTCTCGATACGTGATGGGTGTGGATCTCGGCGCGACGATGTGTCGCGCCGCTCTCCTGTCCCTCGAGGGGCGCCTCGGTAACCGCCTGGAAACACGCTTCGCTCCGGGGAAGACCGGCGAGGAGGATCGCGCCGTCTTCTTCCGCGTTCTCGAGGATCTCCTTTCCGGCGAGAAGCGGGCGGGGCTCTCCGCGGTGGGCGTTGGCTCCTTCGGCCCTCTCGACCGTGAGCGGGCGCGCATCGAGGAGGCCCCGAACCGGCCGGGATGGAAGGGCTTCCCCCTTCGCGCGGCGGTGGAGGAGAGGTTCGGCGTTCCGGTGGCCCTCGAGAACGACGCGAACGCGGCGACCTTCGGCGAGTATCGGCGCGGTGCGGGGAGGGGGGCGCACAGCCTTCTCGGGCTGACGATCGGAACCGGCATCGGCGGAGGCTTCGTGGCCGAGGGGAAGATCCTCACCGGCGCGGGGGGGGGCGCGGCGGAGTTCGGTCACATCTATGTGGGGGGAGACGGGGTGCGCTGCCGCTGCGGGGCGCTCGATTGCCTGGAGGCCTACGCCTCCGCGGAGGGGATCAAGAGGTCGTATCTCGCGCGCGCGGAGGGGGCGCCGGCTCTCTCGTGCCACGGCATCTTTCATCTCGCGCGGGGCGGGGACCCGATCGCGGCGGAGACGATCGAAAGGGCGGCGCTTCTCCTCGGGCGGGCGATCGCCTCGTTGCAGAAGGCGCTCGATCCGGAACGGATCGTGATCGGCGGCGGGCTCTCGCGGGAGTGGGATCTTCTCGTCGAACCGGCGATCCGCGAGGCGCGGGCGAACCTCTTCCCCAGCCGGAGGGAGGACTTCCGGGTCCTCCCCGCCGCGCTCGGAACGGACGCCGGCGTGGTCGGGGCGGGCGAGCTCGCCCTCGAAATCGCGAAGAACCGCTGATTTTTCCCGCGCTGTCCCATCCTCAATGAAGCCGCTCTCCGGCCGATCCTTGGATCGGAGGGCCTTCTCATGCGCGTTTCAGCCTCTCATCGGCGGATCCTCGAGGAGCGCTTCCCCCACCTCATCGAGAGACGCGAGGAGGGAGGGGGAAGGTCGTTTCGCTCCGTGTCCGGCGCGGAGGTTTTCCGTCTCGAAGCGGACGGCCGGAGGCTGCGCCTTCCCGTGCCGCGCGAGACCCTCGACGATCTCTTCGGCGGGCTTCCCTTCCCGGTCGAATCGGTGGACCGCGCGTCCGTCATCCGCCTTCACGAGGTCGAGGACGCGGAACTGATCTTCAGCCTGATCGAAGCGCTCGATGAGCAGGCCGGCGCGGTATCGGGGGAAGAGCCGGCCGCCTCGCGCTCGGCCCGGGGATCGAAGCCCTCCGGATCGCGCCACTCCACCCGCCTCGTTCGGATCGTCCTGGCCGCGATCGCCGTTCTCGTCACGCTCTTTCTCGCGTTCTCCTGGAAGCTGGCGCAGAGGAACCTGGACCAGGACCGGGAGCAGTGGATCGAGACGCTGCTCCGGCGCTGACGGAGAACGGATCCGCGGGCGTCGCACCCGTTGACACCATGCCGCGCTTTTCCTTATTCTGAGCGGTGGATTTCGCGCATTTCGTCGCGCGATCGATCCGGCCTCGGTTGCTCGGGGCCGGGCGCCGCGTCCCCCCAACGTCGGGTGCTTCCTTGCAGGCGAACGGCACAGAACTCGCTCGCAAGCTGGTCGAGGGCGACCGGATCTCTCTCGCCCGGGCGATTTCTCTCGTCGAGAACGAGTCGCCCGAGGCGGAGACCCTGCTCGACGAGCTCTATTCCCGCACCGGCGCCGCGTATCGCCTCGGGGTGACCGGTCCCCCCGGCGCGGGAAAGAGCACCCTGATCGGGCGCCTCGCGCGCGCCTATCTGGAGGCGGGAAAGCGCGTCGGCGTGGTCGCGGTCGATCCCTCGAGCCCCTTCACCCACGGCGCCCTCCTCGGCGACCGGATCCGTTTCCAGGATCTTCCGACCGACCCGCGCCTCTTCGTCCGGAGCATGGCTTCGAGGGGGAGCCCGGGCGGCCTCGCGTACCGGACCGGAGAGGCGTGCGATCTCCTCGACGCGTTCGGCAAGGAGATCATCCTTGTCGAGACGGTCGGCGTCGGCCAGTCGGAGCTCGACGTCGCCCGCGCCGTCCACACGACCCTCGTCGTGCTCGTTCCCGAATCGGGCGACGAGGTTCAGGCGATGAAGGCTGGGCTGATGGAGATCGGCCACGTGTTCGTGGTCAACAAGGCGGACCGGGAGGGGGCGGCGCGAATCACTCGAAACATCAAGGATATGCTGCGGCTCCGGCCTCCCGGGCGGGACTCGTGGGAGCCCCCGGTGCGGCCGGTCTCCGCCCTCCGGGGGGACCATTTCGAGGACCTCGTGGAGGCGATCGAGGCGCACCGCGTTCACCTCGAGAGGGCCGAGGCGCTGGGACGCCTGAAGCGCGAAAGGGCGGAGCAGAGGATCCGCGAGATCGTGGAGTCGGGGCTGGCCGCGGCCTTCTGGGCACGCGGCGGGGTCGCGCTCGGCATGAAGGAAGCGCTCGCCCGAATCGAGGAGGGACGCTCATCCCCGTATCGGGAGGCGGCCGTTCTCCTCGATCTCGCCGGGAAGGAGAGGGAGGAGCGATGAGCGGTGTTCGGAAGAAGAAGAGGGAGGAGAGAGCCCGCGCCGAGTTCCTGACGCTCTCCGGCCTCCCGCTGAATCAGCTCTACGGACCGGGCGATCTCGCGGAGTTCGACCCGGCCCGGGATCTGGGCGGCCCGGGGGATTGGCCGTTCACGCGGGGCGTGCACGCCGACATGTACCGCGGACGCCTCTGGACGATGCGGCAGTTCGCCGGATTCGGCACCGCCGCCGACACGAACCGCCGGTTCCTCTATCTGCTCGAGAAGGGGCAGACCGGTCTCTCGACAGCGTTCGACATGCCGACGCTGATGGGGTACGACTCGGACGGCCCGCTCTCGCTCGGGGAGGTCGGCCGCGAGGGGGTGGCGATCGACACGATCGAGGACATGGAGACGCTCTTCCGCGACATCCCCCTCGACCGCGTCTCGACCTCGATGACGATCAACGGGCCGGCGGCAATGGTGCTGGCGATGTACATCGTCGCCGCGGAACGGCAGGGGGTTTCGCCGGAAAAGCTCAGGGGGACGCTCCAGAACGACATCCTCAAGGAGTACATCGCGCAGAAGGAGTGGATCTACCCGCCCCGGCCCTCGCTTCGCATCATCACCGACATGCTCGCCTACTGCACGAAGGAGATGCCGCTGTGGAACACGATCTCGATCAGCGGCTACCACATCCGCGAGGCCGGCTCGACGGCGGTGCAGGAGCTCGCCTACACGCTCGCAGACGGCTTCACCTATGTCGAGGCGGGGATCGAGGCGGGGCTCGACGTCGATGAGTTCGCCCCGCGGCTCTCGTTCTTTTTCAACGCGCACAACGACTTCTTCGAGGAGATCGCGAAGTACCGCGCGGCGCGCCGGATCTGGGCGCGGCACATGCGCGGGCGGTACGGCGCGAAAGACCCGAGGAGCTGGATGCTTCGCTTCCACACGCAGACCGCGGGGTGCTCTCTGACCGCCCAGCAGCCGGAGAACAACATCGTGCGCGTCGCGTATCAGGCTCTCGCGGCGGTGCTCGGCGGGACGCAGTCGCTCCACACGAACTCGATGGACGAGGCGCTCGCGCTCCCGACGGAGAAGGCGGTGCGGATCGCGCTCCGGACGCAGCATGTCCTCGCGCACGAGACCGGCGTGTCGGCGACCGTGGACCCTCTCGGAGGGTCTTACTTCGTCGAAGACCTGACGAACCGAATGGAGGAGGAGGCGGAGCGGATCTTCTCGGAGATCGAGGAGAGGGGAGGCGTCGTCGCTGGGATCGAGGAGGGCTACTTCCAGAGGGCGATTGCGGAGGCCGCCTGGAGGTATCAGAAGGACGTCGAGAGCGGGGCGAGCATCATCGTCGGGGTGAACGACTACGTCGACGAGAGCGGGGAGGATCCGATCCCGACTCTCGAGATCGACCCGGCCGTGGAGAGGGAACAGGTCGAGCGGCTCGAGAGGTTCCGCGCGGAGCGGAACGCCTCCGAGACGGACCGGGCGATCGCGAGGCTGCGGGAAGCGGGGGAGTCGTGCGAGAACCTCATGCCGGTCATCGTCGAGTCGGTCCGGAAGCACGCGACGCTCGGCGAGATGTGCGACGCGCTCCGAGGGGTGTTCGGCGAGTACCGCGAGCCGGCGGTGTTTTGACCCCGGAGGCCGCGAGAAGAGGGGAGACCGGAAGAGAATCGAGTCGGGTGATCGAACGGCGGGGCCTGCCGGCGGCTGTCCTCTCGGTGCTCGCCTGGCGCCCGAGCGCGCCTGATGGCTGCGCGCCTCGCGGACACCTGCCGCCGTCACCCGCCGTGGGCAGGAACCTCTCTCCTGAGCGGGGGCGGGGGGTGCCCTCTCGGGACCGTGGAGACGAAGCCGGGTACCCGCTCCCACGTTCCGCTCGCAGCTCGCTCTTCTGAGGTGAGTTCGAGACGGCGGAAGGGTATCGAGGAGGAGAGAGAAGCCATGGAGAGACCGATTCGCGTCCTGGTAGCGAAGGTGGGGCTCGACGGTCACGATCGGGGGGTGAAGGTCGTGGCGAGCGCCCTCCGCGACGCGGGGATGGAGGTGATCTACACGGGCCTCCATCAGACCCCGGAGAAGGTGGTGCAGGCGGCCCTCGAGGAGGACGTGGACGTCGTCGCGATCAGCATCCTCTCGGGCGCGCACATGACCCTCTTCCCGAGGGTGCTCGGGCTCCTGAAAGAGGGAGGGGGCGAGCGGATCCTCCTGTGCGGGGGCGGGATCATCCCGGAGAAGGACGAGCGCGATCTGTACAAGCTCGGCGTCGGCCGCCTCTTCGGTCCGGGAACCGACACCGGTGAGATCGTCGCCTACTTGAAGGAAGAGATCGCCAGGCGGCGCGCCTTCTCCGCGAAGCCGCGGCCCGACACGGATGCCTGATCCTGTTATCATGAGACCGAATTCCCGATCGGCCGCTTCGAGGAGCCGGGGACGAGACGGTCCGAGACGCCGCGGCCGGGGAACACCCCCAGAAGGGAGGATCGATGAACGCCGATCGTAGACCCGTCATCGTGAGCGCCGCCCGCACCGCCATCGGCGAGTACATGAAGGGACTCGCGCCGATGAGCGCGACTCAGCTCGGGGCACTCGCCGTGCGCGAGGTGGTCCGCCGGGCCGGAATCGAACCGGATCATGTGGACGAGGTGATTCTCGGTAACGTCGTCTCGAGCGGCCTGGGGCAGGCGCCCGCGCGCCAGGCGGCGATCCACGGGGGGATTCCGCCCTCGAAGGGCGCGATCACGATCAACAAGGTGTGCGGGTCCGGCCTGAAGGCGGTCGTTCTCGCGTCTCAGGCGATACGTCTCGCCGATGCGGACGTCGTCGTCGCGGGCGGGATGGAGAGCATGTCGAACGTTCCCTACTACCTCACGAAGGCGCGTTCCGGCTATCGGATGGGGAACGGCGCCCTCGTCGACGGGATGATCTTCGACGGGCTGTGGGACTCGTTCCACAACTTCCACATGGGGATGGCGGCGGAGAAGACCGCGGAGATCTCGAGCATCTCGCGCGAGGAGCAGGACCGCTACGCGTGCGAGAGCCACGAGAAGGCGGTCGCCGCGGCGAAGGCCGGAAAATTTAACGACGAAATATTCGCGGTTGCAATTCCTCAGAGGAAGGGCGATCCGGTCCTCTTCGACAGCGACGAACGGCCCCGCGCCGACGCGACGGTCGAGTCGCTCGGGAAGCTCCGGCCGGCCTTCAAGAAGGACGGGACCGTCACGGCGGGGAACGCGCCCGGCCTCAACGACGGCGCGGCGGCGGTTCTCGTGATGGCGGAGTCGAAGGCGCGGGAGCTCGGCGTGAAGCCGATGGCGCGGATCGAGTCGTACGCGGTCGGCGGCCGCGATCCGGAGATGGTCTTCTACGCGCCGATCGACGCGGTTCGGAAGCTCCTCGAGCGGACCGGCCGGGCGATCGGCGACTACGAGCTGATCGAGATCAACGAGGCGTTCGCCGTCCAGGTTCTCGCCGACGGAAAGGAACTCGGCTGGGACTGGAAGCGGGTGAACGTGAACGGGGGGGC
>JBDRFQ010000377.1:0-8346 GCA_043818685.1 Candidatus Eiseniibacteriota bacterium | reverse complement strand
GGAGGATCGGCAGCCAGACGACGTAGACGAGGTTGTCCGCGAGGCGCGCAGCCACCAAGGCTTGGCGACTGGTGAGCACCGAGCGGACAGCCGCCGGCAGGACCCGCCGTGCGCCGACCGAACCGGGGCGGGATCCCGCGGGCGGCGTCGCTACCCTCTCACCCAGAAGCAGAGCTGCGCGGTGACGATCGCGAGGTAGTTCCCGACCGCGTACCCCATGAGCGCCATCAGGATCGAGACGGGGACGAGCGTCTTCTTGTGGTAAGCGGCGACGATCGGCGCGGACGCGATCCCTCCGATGTTCGCCGCCGAGGAGATCGCGGCGGTGTGCACGTCGACGCGGAAGATCCTGGACGCGGCGAGGATCACGAGCCCGTGCACCGCGATCCAGATGTACGCGCCGGCGACGAACGCCGGCGCCCGGCTGAGGCCCGAGAGCTCCGCGCGCGCCCCCATCGAGGCGACGAAGAGATACACCATCGCCATCGCGAGCGGCTGGCTTCCGCGAATCCTCCTCGCCGAGGTGAACGAGAGGAGGATCCCGAGGGTCGTCACGAGAAGGACCTCCCAGGTCCCCTTGGAGAGAACCGGCTCGTACGCCGGGATCACGCCCGCGATTCCCTTCGCCGCCCACGCAACCGCGAAGCCGAGCGTGGCGAGGAGAAGAAGATCGCGCATCCCGGGCGCCTTCTCCTCGCCCCCGAGCTCGCTCGCCGCCTCCTCCATCCTCGCGAGCCGCTCCGCCGGCACGCCGGTGAACCGGTTGAAGCGGTCCGCCCAGTTCTTCGCCCCGAGGAGGATCGGCAGCCAGACGACGTAGACGAGGTTGTCCGCGAGGACCGCGAGGCCCATCTCCTCCGGGGGCGTCTCGAGCGCGCCGGCGACCGCCGCGAGGTTCCCCGTCCCCCCGATCCAGCTCCCCGCGAGCGCCCCGAAACCCTTCCACGCGTCCGCCGAGAGCCCCCCTTTCACGATCACGTAGCCGACCGGCGCGCCGACCACCACCCCGAGGCTCCCGAGGAGCATCACGAAGACCCCGCGTCCCATCACGCGCACCGCCTTCCGGCAGTCGAGCGAGAGGAGCATCAGCGTGAGGAAGACGGGGAGCATGTACGCGCGCATCCCGGAGTAGACCGGGCTCTCCGTCGGGATCACGTTCGTGTTCGAGAGGATCACCGGAATCCCGTAGATGAAGAGGAGCGGCGGCGCGTAGCGGAAGAGCCGCCACCGGGTCCTCGCCTCGAGCCAGAAGAAGAACGCCGCGAGCGCGGAGAGGGTCGTGAGAACGGCGATGGGGGACGAGATCATCCGGATCCTCCTCGCGGGTCTCCGGCGATCTTAACGGAGGGGAACTCGCGCGCACAAGCGTGAACGGGCGCGAACGGACCGCTCGTCGCGGCCGATGAGGCCGGCGGTCAGGCTCCTCTCTAGCCCCCCGTCCCCGCCGCAACACGCTTCCGGGCGAGCGAGGAGACCATGTGCACCACGCCCATGAGGCCGGGGCTCTTCCCCATCGAGATCTCCCGGTCGAAGATCGTCTAGACGATGTCGGAGGAGACCGAGGCCACTTTCTCCGGGGGTTCGCCCGAGAGACCCTCGTCCAGGATCACCGCGAGCGCCCTCGCCGAGATCCCCTGCGGGTTCTCCACGGCGAAGTGGAACAGGAGCGTTCCGTCCGGGAGATCCTCCGCCCACACGTACACCTCCGACTCGCAGCCGGGAACGCGGTCCACGTCTCGGTACGGCTTCCTCGCGATCCTCTCCGGCACCGGACGGAAGCGCTCGGAGAGGTCGATCAGCGCATCGATCCTCTCCTCACGGCTCCCGATCCGGTCAAGCCGGTCGAGGTGCGTCTTCAAACGCGCCGGCATCTCTGACACATCTACCTCCCGCCTCGTGCGGCGCGTCGCGCGCTAACGTTCGATCGGCACGTCCACCAGGTTCCCCCACTCGGCCCAGCTGCCGTCGTAGTTCCGGACCTTCTGAAAGCCGAGCAGGTAGCGGAGGGCGAACCACGTGCGGCTGCTCCGCTCGCCGATCCTGCAGTACGCGATGATGTCGTCCCTCTCCGAAAGCCCCTTTTCCTCGACGTAGATCTTCCTGAGCTCCTCGGGGGAGATGCCCGTAATCCAAGAAAAGGCGCGCCGCCCGTCGAGCGCCCGGGTCCACGGTCGGGCGGCCGGTCCCGGCGGCGGGCGCCCGCCCCTTCACTCTCCGGCTTCTCCTTCCGTCGAGCGCGAAGCGGCACAAATGGATCGAGGCCCGGACGGGTTTGTCCGGGCCTCGAAAGGCGAGACGGCGGGATCGCGGGCGGGCTACCCGATGGTTTCCGTCTTCTCCACGCACTCGATGCCGAGCCGCTCGAGCTCGTCGAGCACGGGGTTGTAGATCTCCGGCGCGACCGGTATGTGAACACCGCTCCCCTTGATCTTCCCCTCGAGAAGGAAGCGCGCCGCGATCGCCGCGGGGTACCCGACGGTGCGGGACATCGCCGAGTCGCCCTTCGGGATGCCGAAGTCGACGAGCGTCGATGTGATCCTCTCCTTCTTCCCGCCCTCAAAAGCCCCGAGGAACTCGTGATGGAGGACGATCATGTCCCGTTCGCCCTTGGCGTACGACATCTTCTCGAGCATCCGGTGCGTCATCACGTCGATGTAGCCGCCCTTCGCGAGCGGGAGCGGCTCCTCCCCGAAAAGACCGAGCCACTCGATGTTCTTCATCGCCGCCGAACCCGCCGCGACGCCGAGCTTCTTCGCGACGCGCGCGCGCCGGTCTCCGTCCCCCGGGGCGAGGCGGTCGACCATCCCGCCGTAGGTAAGGCCGCCGAGGTCCCTCTCCTCCGTGTCGAGCACGCCGAGATCGACGATGCACTTCAGCGTCTCACACCAGCCGGGATTTCGGAGCGTCGCGCGGAAAACCGTGTCCGCGTACTTGAGATCATAGATGTCGATATATTCGATCGAGTCGCGGTTCGGATACGCCTCGAAGTCCCCCGCCCCCGGCACCCCTCTCAGGGACCACCGGTCGAGGAAGAGGCCCTCCGAGGGGATCTCGCGGACCTTGCCGTCCTTCAAGTACTTCGCGCTGTTCTTTCCGGCGAGGAGCACGCCGCGCGGAGACCAGGAGAACTTGTAGCCGAACGGGTTGTCGTTCGCCTCGGGCGCGGGAAGCCCGCCGCAGTACGACATGAAGCTCTTGATCTTGCCGCCCCGGCTCCGCACGTCGGTGAAGACCCGCATCGCGGACATGTGGTCGATCCCCGGGTCGAGGCCGATCTCGTTGAGAAGCATCACGCCCGCCGCGCGCGCTTTCGCATCCAGCGCCTTCATCGCAGCGCTGACGTACGAGGTCGAGACGAACGTCTTCTTGTGCGCGATGCAGAGCTCGGCCACCTGAACGTGGAACGTGTAGGGAACCATGCTGATCACGAGGTCCGAATCGGGGACCAGCGCGGGAAGTGCCTTTGGATCGGTTAGGTCGAGCTTCTTCGCCTCGCCCCGCTCGTGGCCCCCCACGAGCGCCACCGCCTTCGACACAGTTCGGCTCGCGCAGATCACCCGGAATTCGGGCTGTTCGAGCAGATAATGAACAAGGGGCTTCGCGACCAGGCCCGCACCAAGCACGAGAACTCTCTTCATCTTTTTCATCCTCTGCCGCTCTTCGGCTGCTTACCAATCACTCTCGGCCGACGTACGAGGCAAGGTAACGATAGCTCTCCGTCAGCCTCCCCTTGTGGAGAATGACCGCCCTCTGTATCGGATCGGGGAGATCCACCTCATCGAAGTCCTTGGAGAAATCGGCCCGCGCGAGGGCCGGGAGAAAGGGCATCAGCGCCCGGCTGAATACGTGGGAGGCGTCCCTCGGCAGCTCCGCGGGGAGGATGTCCACCGCCATGATCACCGGGCCCTCCCCCTCGACGCCGTCGACGTACCGGTTCCGCGCCGGCTCGTACACGTAGGAGGGCTCCCCCGGCTCCGTCGCTCGATACGTGCACTCGACCGAACCGCTGACGTCGCAGCTGATGTCGCCGATCACCCGGAGCCGCGGCCGCTCACGCCCCCGCTCCCAGGTGCGCCTCACGTAGTCGCAGGTCACGAGCCGCGGGTACTTCTCTTCCCAGTAGATCGCGTTCACGAGGACGGAGAGATACGGAAGGTGCTTCTCGAAGACCCCGCGGTACTTCGAGGGCTCCTTGTAGTACTCCTGGAGATCGAAGGGGTGCCCCTCCTCCGCCGGCTCCACCATGTGCAACTCGTGAAACACCACTTTCACGAACGGGTTCGGCCCGGATCCGCCCGCGTGGACACCCGGAAGGTCGCCCGGATCCGCCTCGCGCGGCTCGAGGAACCCGAACACGTGCTGCGCCCCCTCGGACACGTGTCCGTACCCGGCGAAACCGACCACGAAGGGACAGAGCTCCCTCGGCCAGTTTCCCGCGTTGATCTCCTTGGACGCCGCGGCGATCGCCGCCGTCGCCTCATCGAGGGAATCGTACGCGTGGGGACTCCGGATCGACGCGAGAGGCGTGTCGTGCCCTTCCCACCGGAGCCTCTGCCCGACGGCGCTCAGGGTCTCGATCATCCCCGAGAGCCCGGCGTGATAGCCGAAGAGAACGAGCCGCCTCCCCTCGCCGTCCGCGATCTTCTCGTAGTCGATCAGGTGGCACCCGAGCTCCATCATGCGGCGGAGCATCGGCATGTTGTAGCTCTGGCCCTTGATCGTGTGCGAGAAGAACGCGTAGGCCATCCCCTCCTGGAAGACCCCGACGGGGATTTCCTTCACCCCGAAAACGACGGAGCAGGGAGAGAGGTCCTCGTCGACTCGGGCCCCCGCGCGGGCGAACTCCTCGTTCGAGAAGATCCGGTTGTCCGAGGGCTGGACGCGGACCGGCAAGCCCTCCGCGACGAGCTTGGCGACGGCGTCCGGCGTGACCGGGGTCCGCCGCTCCCACCGGCTCTTGTCCTCTCTGCGGATTCCGATTGCCTTCATGCTTCTCCCCCGCCCGGACGGGGCCGCCTCCGTTTCCGACCCCGCGGTCTCCGCGACCGCCCGAACGCGAATCCGGGCAAGCGCGCCTCAGGATGATTCGGGAGTGACGTAGAACTGCGCGGCCGCCGCCTCGGGGTTCTTCTGCAGCACTCTGCGGAAGTGGCTTTCCGCCTCCGCCACGTTGCCGCGCCGCGCGTGAATCACGCCGAGATGGAAGTGTCCGACAATGAAGTTCGGATAGCGGTCGAGGAGCTCCCCGAAGGCCTCGATCGCCTCGTGGTTCCTGCCCCGATGATAGAGCGCGTTTCCCAGCCAGAAGTAAGCGAGCAGGAGGTCCGGATCGCGAACGAGCGCTTCCTGAAAGGCGGCGATCGCGTTGTCGAACTCCGCCGCGTGATACTCCACGACGCCGAGGTCGTGCCAGAGAGCCGCGTTCCCGGGCTCCGTGTCGCAGGCAGCCCGGAGATGCATCTTTGCCCTGCGGAGATGCCCCATGCGGAAATGCAGGTTCCCGAGGTGCTTCCTCACCGAGGGAAGCTGTTCGCCCTGCCCGCTCTTCTCGATCAGCTTCTCGTACTCCGTGATCGCCTCGGCCAGCCGGCCCTCCATCTCGAGACGGTGGGTGTACGCGAGCTGGTACGCCGGGTCGTTCCTCTGCAGAATTGCGCCGCAGTTCTCGCAGAAGCGCGCTTTCTCATTCACCGTGTGGTTGCAGTACGGGCATTTCGTCATCGGCCATTCCTCCGCGCGCTATTCGACCACTTCCGAAAGTCCGAGATTCCAGGAGAGCTGCTCGAGCGAGTGGGACCCTTGATGAACGGGGAGGGCCGCCGGATCTTCGCCTTGGAGGGCGTTCCCCTCCTCGGCGGGCCGCGAGCGGACCATGTTCTCGATCGCGCGCGCGATTCGCACGACCCCTTCGCGCAGCTGCTCGTTCGACGGATAGCTGAAGTTCAGGCGTAGAGTGTTTTCCCCGCTCCCGTCGCAGTGGAACGCGCTCCCGCAGACGAAGGCCACGTTCTCCCGGAGCGCCAGGTCGAGAAGAGATCGCGCGCTCATCCACTCGGGAAGGGTCATCCAGAGGAACAGACCGCCCTCCGGCCGCGTCCACCGAACCCCCCACGACGAATCGATCTCGCTCTCGAGGGTCTCAAGGAAGATCTTCCTCTTCTCCCGGTAGAGATCCTTGGTCCGCTCGATCTGCGCGGGGAGGCGGCCGGTCTTGAGGTACTCCCTCGCGAGGAGCTGCGTGAGGGCGCTCGTGCAGAGATCGACCGGCTGCTTCGCGACGACATACCGGCTCACGACCTCCTTGTTCGCCACGAGCCACCCGAGCCTGAGGCCGGGAAAGAGGATCTTGCTGAACGTGAAGAGGGAGATCACCCGGCCTTCCCGATCAAGGCTCTTCATGCTCGGAACGTGCTCCCCGACGTATCGGAGCTGCCGGTACGGGCTGTCTTCGAGAACGAGAAGATCGAACTCCGAAGCGATCGAGAGAATGTCGAGGCGGCGCTGGAGCGGCAGCGTGACGCCCGAGGGATTCTGGAAGTCGGGAACGAGATAGACGAGCTTGGGACGAATCCCCTGCCGGCGGAGGGCGATGAGCCTCTCCTCGAGCCTGTCCGAGGGCATCCCGTCGTCGTCCTCGACGATACCCGTCATGCGCGCGCCGGACGCGGCGAACGCGCCGAGCGCTCCGAGATAGCTCGGGAGCCCGCAGACGACGGTGTCGCCCGGTGCGAGAAACACCCGCCCCGTGAGGTCCAGCCCTTGCTGGCTCGCGGAGGTGACGAGGATCTCGTCCACCGCGAGATTCGGGAGGTCGTCTTCCGCCATCATCTTGACGAGCTCCTCGCGAAGGCCGATGTCCCCTTCCGTCGGGCCGTACTGGAGGGCGCTCGCCCCGTAGCGGCGGAGCATGTCCGGCACGAGCTCCGCGATCTCGTCGAGGGGGAACGTCGCGGGGGAGGGAAGCCCGCCGGCCAGGCTGATCACCTCCGGCTTCGCGGTGAGCTTCAAGAGCTCGCGGATCTCGGAGCGCTTCGCTTTCCTTGCCGAATCGGAGAGAAACTGCTGGAGATAGGTCGCGTTCATGCGCATCACGATTTCCCTCCCGTCCGGGTCGAAAGCCAACCGCACCAGGCGTCCATCCCGTCCCCCTTCAGTGCGGAGACCTCGAAGATCACGAGACCGGGATTGAGCGAATGGGCGCGCCGCCGGAGCGCCTCGGCGTCGAAGCCGACGTACCGGGCCACGTCGCTCTTCGTGATGAGAAGAACCTCGGCGCCCGCGAAGATGCCCGGATACTTCTGCGGCTTGTCGTCGCCCTCCGGGGTGCTCAGGGCGAGAACCCGGATCTGCTCGCCGAGGTCATAGCCGGCGGTGCAGATCAGGTTCCCGACGTTCTCGATGAAGACGATCGAACGATCGGAGGGCGCGAGCTCGCGCATCGCCTCGTGGACCATCCCCGCGTCGAGGTGGCATCCGCCGCCCGTGTTGATCTGGATCGCGGGCAGCCCCTTCTCCGCGAGGAACTCGGCATCCACGCTCCCCGCGACGTCCCCCTCCACGACGGAGATGGGCCGCCCGGGAAGGCGCGCCGCCGTCGCCGCGATGAGCGTCGTCTTGCCGCACCCCGGCGAGCCGAGCAGGTTGATCACGACGAGCCCCCGGCCGAGAAACTCCTTTCGGTTCTCCGCCGCGATCACGTCGTTGACCTTGCTGACCTTCTCAAGGATGCGGATCGACTTCTTCGCCTTCTCCATCTCGCTCGTTTCCTCGGTCTCATTGTAGCAGAGAACCGCGGAGGGCGCGCGATCCGAGCCGCCCGGCGAAGCCCTCACGCGTTCCCGCCCTCATCGTCCACGTCGATCGAGACGACCCGGGAATTCCCCTCGCCGCTCCAGCGAACCTCGAAGCTCCCGCAGCGGGGACACGGGCTTTCCGGTGTTTCCGCTTCGAACGCCGACCCGCACGGCCCGCAGCGCCCCCGAAGCCTCTCCCTCTCGATCTCGAGCATCGCTTCCGACGAGCGAGTTCCCTCCTTGAGCACGTCGAAGGCGAAGCGGAGAGCCTCGTTGTCGACATGGGAGAGCGCGCCCACCGAAATATTCACCCGCACGACCCGTGACCCCGGGTGCTCGGCCGCGGTCTTCTCCACGATGTCCAGCATCGCCTGGGCCATACTCACTTCATGCATGAAAACCCGATCGGCGGCCTACTCCTGCTGCATGTTGGCGATACGGAGCCGCGCCTCCTCCAGACGCTCGGCGACGATCCCGAGAAGCCCCTGACACGTGTGATACCCGATCCGCGGATCGGCCTCGAACAGCTTCTGGAGGTTGTCCGACGAGAAAC
>JBDRFQ010000376.1:0-2922 GCA_043818685.1 Candidatus Eiseniibacteriota bacterium | reverse complement strand
CGCCGGTGCGGGAGGGGGTGCGCCGGATCGTGATCGACCCCGGGCACGGGGGGGACGATCCCGGAGCGAAGGGCCACCACGGTCTCGTCGAGAAGGAGATCACGCTCGACATCGCCCGCCGCCTCGCCCGCCGCGTCGACGCGCTCCCCGGCTACCAGGCGCTCCTCACGCGGAAGGGGGATTACTTCGTCAGGCTCGGGGACCGCCGCAAGTTCGCGCGCACCAACGGGGGCGATGTCTTTATCAGCCTGCACGCGAACGCCGCCAGGAACAAGAACGGAAACGGCTTCGAGATCTACTTCCTCTCCCTCTCCGGCGCGACCGACCAGATGGCCCGCGAGCTCGCGGACAAGGAGAACGCGGCGGACCTCATCGGAGGCGTTCCCCGGGAGGCCGAGGACGAGATTCTCTCCATTCTCTACGACTACCTCCAGGAGGAGGGGATGAAGCGGAGCGAGGCGCTGGCGGAGGAGGTCTGGGACGCGTTCCGGAACGGCCGGGAGATGGAGCTCCGCAACGTGAAGCAGGCGGGCTTCGCCGTTCTGAAATCGCTCGAGATTCCCGCGATCCTCGTCGAGGTCGGCTTCATCACGAACCGTTCCGACGCCGCTCTTCTCACGAAGGACGATTTTCGCGACCGGGTCGCCGATCGGATCGCGGCGGGAATCGAGAAGTACTTCTTGCGCGCGGATTCCGAGCCCGAGGTCTTCCACGTCGTGCAGAAGGGGGAGACGGTGTGGAGCATCGCCCGTCTCTATCGGGTCGACGTCGGCGATCTCCTCGCGCGCAACAACCTCCGGTCCGAATCGGTGCTCCTGGAAGGCCAGCGTCTCCGCATCCCTTAGCCCGGCTGGAGAGGGATCCATGAACCTCGAGGCGTTTCTCAAGCGGCTGGAAAGCGGGAAGTGGGAGCCCGCCCGCGCGTTCGTCTACGGCGAGGAGACCCTCGGCGTCGAGGAGGCGACCTCGGCGATCCTCGCCGCCCTCGGCAAGCAAGGAGCGACCCGAATCGATTTGGGTCCGAAGGAAGTGGACGCGGCGGCTCTCGGGGACGCGATCGCGCAGATGTCCCTCTTCGCCGAGCGGCGCGTGGTCTTCGTGGACGGGGTGCCGCGACGGGCGGAGGGGCTCTCCGACCTCCTCGACCGCGCGGCGGCGGAGCCGGATCTGTTCCTTCTGGTTCGCCACGGGGGGGACGTGGACAAGCGGCTTCGCTGGTACAAGAGGATCAGCTCCGAGGGGGCGGTCTTCCGTTTCGAGGCGGTGAAGGAGAGGGAGATGCCGGACCGAATTCGCGCCCGCGCCCGCCTTCTCGGTCTCGAGATGCCGATGGAGGGGGCGCAGGCGATCGCGAGCCGGGTGGGAACCGATCTCCTCACCGCGCGCAACGAGCTGGAGAAGCTCCGGCTCTACGCGAGCCCGCGCGTGAAGCTCACCCTCGCGGACATCGAGGCGGTGGTCGGGCGCTCGCGGGACACGCTCCTCTACGAGATCACCGAGGGGATCTCGGGAAAGAACCGGGAGCGCTCGCTCGCCGACCTCAAGGATCTCCTCCGCCAGGGGGTTTCCGCCGGCGCGATTCTCTCTCTCCTCGCCCGCGAGGTCCGGTTCCTCCTGCAGGCGAGGATCGCGCTTCGCGAGGACCCGGGCATCCGCGCCGCCCTCCGGAGCTATTCGGCCTTCACCGGGGTCCTTCGCGACCGCTTCCCCGAGGAGCGGAAGAACCGGTTCGGCAGGGGGAGGGGGAACCTCTTCCGGCAGCATCCCTACGTCGTCTTCCTCCGGCTCGGGCAAGCGCCGAGCTTCGAGGAGGAGGAGCTCGCCGGCCTCCTCGCGGCCTTCTCGCGCGCGGACCGCGCGGTGAAGAGCGGCGCCGGATCGGCGGAGACGGTCCTCTTCGCGACGGTCGCCGCCGCGTCCGCGGGAGGGAGCGCTTGATGGGTGAAGCGATTAAGGCGGTGCGGGCTGGGGTTCTCGAGCGTCTCAGAAGGGGAACGCTCGCCCACGCGGTTCTCCTCGACGGTCCCCGCGGGGCCGGGAAGGCGGAGACAGCCCTCTGGATCGGCAAGGCGGCGGTGTGCGAGGGGAAGGAGCCTCCCTGCGGCGCGTGCGAGGCGTGCCGGTCGTTCGACGGCCTCTCGGATCTCGACCTGCTCGTGCTCCGTCCGGTCGACCGGCCCGTCTGGGTCGAGAGGGAGTGGGCGGAGCGCTTCTTCCCCGGCGGCGTGCTCGAATCGCTCCGGCGGATCTCCGACGAGGGTTTTCTTCGTCCGCCGATTCCGAACCCGGCGAGCCGCCGTCTCCTTCCTGTTCGTCTCGACCCGACGTCGTATCTCCGCCGCACGAGGGGGAGCCCGCGCCTCGACCGGAGCGCTCTCGACGCGCGCATCGCCGCCGCCTCTCTCGCCGACGAGGAGAAGGCGTTCCTCCGCGAGATCGCGGAGGCGGGTCTCTCCGTGGAGTGGTATGTTTCCACGATCGGGATCGGTCTCATGACCGGCGAGGGCGAGGGGGGCGGCTTCGGGGGACGCTCCGGGATTCTCCCGTTTCTCGGTCGCCGCCCCGCGGCAAGGAAGAGAAAGGTCGTTGTGGTGGAGGAGGCGGACCGGATGACCGAGGAGGCGCAGAACGCCCTTCTCAAGACGCTCGAGGAGCCGCCCCCGGGCTCGCTCCTCATTCTCACCTCGGCCCGGCGGGACGCGCTCCTCGACACGATTCGCTCGCGGTGCGAACGGATCCGCGTCCCGCTCCCCCCGCGGGAGGAGAGGAAGCGGGCGGCCTCTCTCTACTTCGCGGAAATGGCGCCCGAGGAGTGGGAGGCGCTTCTCCTCCTCGGGGAGGGGGTCCCCCGCCCGGCGGCGGGGGGCGACGGCGCGCTCGACCGGGCGGGGGGGGGGAAGGGGGGGGGGCGGCGCCCCGCGG
>JBDRFQ010000375.1:0-23434 GCA_043818685.1 Candidatus Eiseniibacteriota bacterium | reverse complement strand
TGAGCACGAGGAGAGCGGCGATCAGGTAGGCTCCGGGAAGGATCCCGAGGGAGAGCGCGGTGAGCGAGTCCGCCTCGCTGGCGGAGAGGAGGAGGGGCTGGCTCTCCTGCGTTCCCGTCCGGATCCCGAGAGGCCCGTCGTCCCTCGCCAGCCACCCCACGAGATCGACGAAGAGGTCCCCGTTCGCGCCCACCTCGAAGAAGCGGTTCGACGCGAAGTCGGAGTCGCCGACGACGAGGATCCGCCCTGTTCCGCCCCCTTCGGCGGGAACCGACACCACCCCCCCGAGCTGAAGCGGTCCCATGCGGTCCTCCCCCTCCTCGAAGACCGCCTTCCCCGCAGCGAGGAGGAGCGAGTCGGTCTCTTCCCAGGCGCTCTCCCCCGTGCGGAAGAGAGAGCGAAGCTCCCCCGCCGCCTTCACGCTCCCGAGAAGGAGGGGGCGCGCCCCGGGGAAGAGGCTCGCACCGCGAAGGGCGCGCGTCGCGTCGTGGCGGTCGTACTCGACGACGACAGGGACCTGCATGTCGACGCCGTAGAGCCGGCTCGAGGGATCGACGACGACACCGGCGCCCGCCTCGACGCCGAACCGCCCGAGCAGTGCGTTTATGCTTAAATGACTTTCCGGGTCCACGAGCACGGCGAGCCGTCCCCCCCGCCGGACGAACCGATCGAGGACCTCCTCCTCTCCCGGAAGAAGGGGTCGCACCGGGCCGGCGAGAACGATCACGTCGATCTCCGCCGGGATCTTCCCCGCCGGAGAGAGCGGAAGGCGCTCGACTCGAAGCCCCCCCCTCCGAAGGCGCTCCGCGGCCCGCGAGCAACCCTCCTCTCCGGTTGCCGCCGGGTCCCGTTCCCCGTGACCGATCAGAAAGCCGACGGCGCGCGGCTCCTCCTCGAGCCGGAGAAGCGCCGCGCTTATCTCGGACTCGTCGCGGGCGAAAACCGTCTCGCGCCTGCCTGCCACCTCGAGAACGATCGCCCCGTACGCGCGCACGCCGAGGTTCCGGGCGACGCCGGGATTCCGATCGGGGTCGACGATCGAAAACGTGAAGCGCGGGCTCGCGCCGGCGAACCTCTCCAGCAGGTCCCGCGCGAGAGAGGCCCCCGGGTCCTCCGGCCTGTAGAAGGCGATCGCCGCGACCGGTTCCCGGAGCCGGCCGAGCACCTCGAGCGTCGCCGGACGGAGGGCGTGCTCCCCCGACGCGGTGAGGTCGATCCGGAGCCCCGACCGGTCGGCAGCGAGAACGACCGCGCCGAGGAGAAGCCCGAGCGCGATGATCGCTCCGCCGCGCATCACGCCCTCCTTCTTCCCGACCCGACGACCCGCGCGGCCAGCACGAGCGGGTAGACGATCCACGCGATGAAGAAGAGAGCGTCCCCCGCATCGACGATCCCCGCACCGAACCGGGCGTAGCGATGGAGAAAGGAGACCGCCTCGAGAGCCTCCGCCGCGCGCGGCCCGCTCACGCTCGCGGTCCAGCCGACCGCCCAGGCGACCAGGAAGAAGCCGAACGCCCCCGAGGCGGCCACCGCCGGGCTCGAGGTGAGCGAGGAGGCGAGGAGCCCGAGCGAGAGGAACGAGGCCCCCAGAAGGAGGAGCCCCGCGTAGCCGCAGAGGAGAGCCCCGAGGTCCGGCTCGCTGACGAAGAAGAGAAACGCGGGGAGCGCGAGCGACGCGAGAAGGAGGATCGCGTAGAAGAGAAGGGCGCCGAGGAACTTGCCGAGAACCGCCTCGAACGGGCGCACCGGATAGCTGAGGAGGAGCTCGAGGGAGCCGCTCCTCCTCTCCTCCGAGAACAGTCGCATCGTGAGAAAAGGAAGAACGAGAAGAACGAGAAAGCCGAGGCTCCCCAAGAACGGGCGGATGATCCCGTCGGAGATCCGGAGGGGCTCCGCGCCCGGCGGACGCACCCCCGCCTGAAACGACTGGAAGTGGAAGAAGAGCACGTGGGTCCGGAAGAAGAAGCCGGCGACGAGGAGGAAGACCGTTCCGACGCCGGAGCCGATCGTGGAGTGGAAGCCCCCCCCCAGCTCGCGGCCGGCGAAGGCCCAAATCTTTCGCATCTCAACCTTCCCCGCGGATGAGGCGGAGGTAGACCTCCTCGAGCGTCGCGCTCTCCCGGACGAGCTCCTTCAGCTCGCCGTCGGCGATCAATGTCCCCTCGTGCAGAACGAGTGCCCGATCGGCGAGCCGCGACGCCTCGTCGAGGTCGTGCATCGAGATGAGGAGGGTTCTTTCTCCCTTCAGGCCGGCGAGAACCTCGCGAAGGCCCGCTGTCTGCTCAGGGTCGAGCCCCGCGGTCGGCTCGTCGAGAAGGAGGACCTCAGGGTCGCCGAGGAGCGCCTGGGCGAGTCCCACCCGCTGCCGGTAGCCGTGCGAAAGGCCGCCGATCCGCCGTTCCGAGACCCGCGCGGCCCCGCACCGCTCGAGAGCCCGGCCGACCGACCGTTCCCGGTCCTTCCGATCGATTTCCTTGAGAGCCGAGACGAACCGGAGGTACGACCGCACCTTCATGCGGTCGTCGAGGGGAACGCGCTCGGGAAGGAAGCCGGTCCTCCGCCGGGCCTCGAGGGGACTCGCCCGGAGGTTGAAGCCGGACAGCTCGGCGGAGCCGGAGTCGGGAGAGAGAGAACCGGTCAGGATGCGAAGGGTGGTGGTCTTTCCCGCGCCGTTCGGACCGAGAAGAACGGCGAGCTCCCCGCGCCGCACCTCGAACGAAACGCCGGAGAGCGCGACCCGATGCCCGAATCGCATCGTCAGGTCGGTGACTCGGATCACGCGGACCCTCTCTCCGTCCGGGGGCCGGCGCGGAATCCGGGAGGATCAGCCGGTCTCCCTGAGCCTCTCCTTGGCGAGGGACGCCTCCACCGCGCCCGGGTGCTTCTCCACGATGCGGGTGAGCACCTTCCGCGCTTCCTGCTTCTCCCCGAGCTCGAGATGGCAGGTCGCCAGCTTGAGGAGAGCCGCGGGCACCCGTTCCGAATCGGCGAACTCCTGCTCGACACGGAGGAAGTGGCTCGCCGCCTCCCGCGGATTCCCCTCCGCAAGATAGCACTCCCCGATCCAGTAGCGCGCGTCGTCGGAGAGGGCGCCGAGCGGATACGCCTGAAGAAACGCCTCGAACCCGGCGAGCGCGGCCTTGTAGTTCCCGCGGATCAGATCGAGATAGGCGGCGTCGTAGAGGGGCTTGGGATCGATGACCACGGCCGTGCTGTCCCTGGCCCGGGTCTCGGACGGGGGCGGCGCTTGCCCCGACCGGTAGAGGAGGCGGTCCACCTTCCCCTCGACCCGCCCCACCCGGTCGGCGCTCTCCGTGAAGCGCTCCTCGAGCGCCTGCAGCTGCCGGCGGGACTCCTCCCGGTCGGTGGTCCAGTCCGCTTTCAGCTCGCGGAGAAGCTCGACCTGCTCGGTGGTCAGCTCCTCGAGGCGCGCGAGCCTCTCATCGGCGTCCAGCTGGTCCTCACGGATCCTGGAGATCGCGTCGGCGTTCTCCTGGGTCGTGATCGGACCGCGGACGAGCGCCTTGCCGTAGCAGCCCGCGAGGACGACGGCGGCCGCCAGAAGGGACAAGGCGCTCGTGATCGGTCTCATTCGTCGCTCCCTACTTCGTCACGCGGAACTCGGCCCGGCGGTTGATCGCCCAGGCTGCCTCGTTGTGACCCGGGTCCTTCGGCCTCTCTTTCCCGTAGGTGACCGTCGTGACGTTCGCCCCGGCGACCCCGTACTGCACGAGATACGCCTTCGCGGCGTTCGCCCGCTTCTCGCCGAGACCGAGGTTGTACTCGACCGTTCCGCGCTCGTCGCAATGCCCCTCGATCCGCACCTTCCAGGCCGGGTTCTCCGAGAGGACCTTGGCGTGCTGGGCGAGGATCTTCTGGGCGACCGGCTTCAGCTCGTACCTGTCGAAATCGAAGTTGATATCGGCGAACTCGTATTCCTTCTTCGGCTCGACCTCGGCGGGCTCTACGGGAACCGGCTTCACCGTTTCCTTCGGAGGCTCTTTCTTCGTCGGAGCGGGAGGCGGAACCTCCTTCTTCCCGCCGCACGACGCGAGCAGCGGGACCAGCACGAGGCAGAGAACCAAGAGAAGAACCGTCTTCCTTCGACCCATGACCAGCCTCCCTCCGTCCCCTCCTGCGGCGATTCAGGACCTCGGCCGGGGGGACCAGGATGGTGAATAATCCTCCCCGTCACCCGAAACGAGGAGGCGAACATCACTCCCGTCGGCGAGCATGACGTAGAGCCTCCTCTTCCCGGTGCGGGACGAAGAGAACACGATGTGTCGACCGTCCGGGGACCACTCGGGATCCTCGTTGCTGCCGCTTCCAAGCGTAAGAAGGTAGGATTCCTGATCGGTCAAGTCAAGAACTCGTATCTGAAATCCGCCCTCCTCCCGGGAAACGTAGACGATCCGGTCCCCGAGCGGCGACCACTTGGGGGAGGCGTTGTACCCCCCGGAGAAGGTGAGGCGGGTCACATCGGAGCCATCGTCGTTCATCCGGTAGATCTGGGGTCTTCCGGAGCGATCGGAGTTGAAGACGATCTGGCGGCCGTTCGGCGCCCAGGAGGGGGAGGTGTCGATCCCGTCGTGGTAGGTCAGGCGCTTGAGCCCGCCCCCGTCCCGGTTCACCACGTAGATCTCCGAGTTCCCGTCGCGGGCCATCGTGAAGGCGATCCGCTTCCCGTCGGGCGACCAGGCCGGCGCGCTGCTCATGCCGAGCGACTGAACCACCGCCCCCCCCGCGCCCCCCCGCACGTCCATCCAGTAGATGTCGGGCCGGCCGCCGATGTAGGACGTGTAAAGCACCTTGCTCCCGTCCGGGGACCAGCGCGGCGTGATGTTCAGCGAGCCGTTGCCGAGGAGCCGCCGGGCGTTCGACCCGTCCCAATCGACCGTGTACAGGTCCGACGTGCGGCCGTTCGAGCGGACGAAAACGACGCGTGTGCGGGAGAGACCGCGCTCCCCGGTGAGATGGTAGATCACGTCGTCGGCGAAGCGGTGCGCCGCCCCCTGCGCCCCCTCCGAGTCGGTGCCGTACCGGCGGGCGACGATCCGCCGCCCCCCGGGGGCCTGGTCGAGGACCCCCTCAAGCGAGCCCCTCTCCGCGTTCGCCGTCCCGGAAGCGACGGCGCGCGCGCGGAGCGTGTCGTCGGAGCTCCAGGGGATCATCTCGAAGAACCCCGCGATCGAGAGATCCCGGCGGACCGTCTCCTCCAGCTCCGACGCGAGGGCCGCTTCCCCCGAGAAGGGGCGAACGCCGATCGGGACGCGGACCGTCCGCATTTTCGTCACCCCGAGCCAGACCTCGGTCTGCGCCGGGGCGAGCCCAGGAAGGAGCGAGAGCAAGACGAGGAGGCTAGCCCCGGTAACGGAAGACAAAATTCACCCCCAGTCGCTCCCCGGGAAACCCGTCGGGGAGCGGCGGAAACGGATCCGAATCGAGGACCGCGCGGATCGTTGAGAGATCGAAGTACGAGATGCCGGAGCTCTCCGTGATCTGCGGGGCGTGCACCCTCCCGTCGCGGAGGACCTCGAACCGCACGGTGGCGGCAGGCGGCTTCGATCCCTCGACGAGTCCTTCGGGAGGAACCCAGCGGTCGCCGATCCGCGCCTCGATGAGCGCGAGGTAGTACGCGAAGGGGAAATCGACGCCGTCGAGGCCCACGATGCCGGTCCCGGAGCCGGACCCGAAGCCGGAGCCCGAACCGGTCCCCACGCCGGTTCCGCCCCCCCCCTCCCCTCCGGCCGCTCCGCCCTCACCCGGCGGTTTCTCCTTGGTCCGGTTCGTCTCGGCCTTCTTGGCTTCCTTCTTTTCTGTCTCGGTCTTCTTCGGCTCGGTCTTCTTCATCGGGCGGGGCTTCTCAGGGATGCGTACCGTCTTCTCCTCCTTCTTCTCGGGAGCCTTCTCCTCGGGCTTCCCCGGCGCCTCCGGCGCGGGTTCCGTTCCCGCCGCGGGACCCGATCCGCCCGGGAGCTGGACGAGGCTTACCCGATATGCCGCGGGATGCGGAACCGCGAAGCGGGCGCCGCTCACCCCACGCACGAAGAAGAAGTAGAGAACCAGATGAAGGGCCAGCGAGAGCGCGATGTAGGGGGAAAGACCTCTAGGAGCCCGCATGAGAGCGCTCCTCGGGCTGCGTGACCAGCCCGACCGCCTCGATCCCCGAACGCTTCAGGATCCCGACCAGCCGGACCACCACCCCGTAGGGGACCTCGGCGTCGCCGCGAACGTACACCTCCCGCCCACCGGACGGGAGCACGGTCGTGCGGACCGCCGCCTCGAGCTCCTCCGGCCCCACCTTCCTCTCGTTGAGATAGAGGGTGCCGTCCCTGGTCACCGTGAGAATCCACGCGTCGCTCATGTCGATCCCCTGGGCCTCCGCCCTCGGAAGATCGACGTCGAGCCCCTCCTTGAGGAGCGGGGCCGTGAGCATGAAGATGATGAGGAGAACGAGGATCACGTCCACAAGCGGCGTGACGTTGATCTGGGAAAGGGGGCGGAAGTCGTCGCGCGGCACCTCTTACCCCCTCGTCATGCGGTCCGCGAGCTGGGAGCCGAACCGCTCGAAATCGATCGAGTAGCTCCGGATCTGCCCGAGGAAGTGGTTGTAGGCGATGACCGCGGGGATGGCCGCCGCGAGCCCCGCGACCGTCGCGATGAGCGCCTCCGCGATTCCGGGCCCGACCGTGGCGAGGTTCGTCGAGCCCTTCACCCCCATCGCGAGGAACGCGTCCATCACCCCCCAGACGGTACCGAAGAGACCGATGAAGGGGGTCGCGTTCGCCGTGGTGGCGAGGAAGACGAGATAGCGCTCGAGGACCTGGAGCTCGCCCTGCGCGGTCCGCCCGATCGCCCGCTCGATCCGGTCCCGTTCCTCCCGCGGAATCCCCCCGAGCGTCTCGACGTCATCCATCAGGTATTCTTCTTTCGCGGTTGAACCATGTCCCGCGCGGATTCCGGAGAGAAGGAGGGCGCGAAGGGGAGTCGTCTGGTGGGACCCGGAGACGCACCGGCGGGCCGCCTCGGAGATGTCGTTTCTGGCGAAGTCGCGCCGGAAGCCGCGCGAGGCCCCGTCCACCCTGCGGAAGCGGACCGCCTTCTGCAAGATGACCCCCCAGGAGACCACCGAGAAGACGAGGAGGATGAAGAGAACCGCCTTCGCGACCGGCCCGGACTGGGCCACGAGCGTCCACACACTTGCCTCGAGACTCCCCGAAGGGCCCAAGGGGACCACCGGCATTCCGTCCTCCCTTTCGAGCGCCGCCCGAACACAACTTCTTCCATTTGCAACGGATACATACGCCGTCGCTCGGCGCGAGTATAGGTAACACCCCAAGGGCTGTCAACGCGATGCAACAAAAAAGCCCGCCTCGGAGAGGCGGGCCCTTGACGATCGACTCGACGACCTAGCTCTGGCTGTAGTTCCACCAGGTCCGGGTCGGGGTGAACATGACCTCTTTGTACGGCTTGCTGTACTGGTAGCGCTTCGTGCGCGAGTTCCACTTCCGCTGCGGCTTCTGGCTGATGCACTGGAAGTTGCCGAACCCCGGGATCTTCACCCCGCCACGCCGGTGCGTGTACCTCTTGATGCAGTCAAGAGTGGTGTCCACAGCCATCCAGACATCCTTCCGCGGGAGCTTCGTCTTGTACGACACGTACTTCACGAGCTGGCTCTTGTTCATCTCTCCCTTTCCTCCTCTTTCCCCCGCGGAGCCGGCGCGGACGCGGCCGTACCCAGGGGGAAGGTTACAGAGCGAACGGTCGCTTGGATCGCAAAGAAGATGCCAACAAACGGAGAAAACCGCCGCCGAGACGACACCTTAACTCATTGCGCAGCAGAGGATTAGAAAGACGTATTGCAGAGCCTTCCGCCCAAACAAAGAAGGCGGCCAATAATCTGGCAAATCAGAGAAAAGAACCGGCGGAATTCTGGTCACTTCTGGAAACGGAAACCGGGCGACCTCGGCGCACCCCTCTCAACGGATCAGACGAAGGAGGAACTCGTGGAGCCGCGCGGTCTGCGCTCCGAACGCGTACTGCTCGACCGCCTCGCGGGACGCCTCGAAAACCAGGCGACCCTCCTTCCACCTCCGGAAGGCGGCAGCAAGCGCGTCCTCCACCTCGGGCGCGCGGGAGACCTCCGCGGAGAACCCGAGACGGAGGTTCGTGACGAGGCTTCGAGCCTCCCCCGCCGGCCCGATGGTGAGCACGGGGCGCCCCGCGCCCATGTACTCGTACAGCTTCCCCGAGACGATCTGCTCGCTCCCCGGCCCGGGGGCGATCACCTGGAGAAGCAGGTCGGCGGAGACCATCCACGAGAGGCTCTCCCGGTGGGCGAGGAAGCCGGTCGTCTCGACCTCCCCCTCGAGAGAGAGCTCGCGGACCGCCCCCAGCGTCCGCGCGGTCTGCGCCCCCACGACCACGAGGCGCGAGGCGCCGCGGGGGATCCTCCCCGACCGGAGGCACTCCCCGTACGGACGGAGGAGGAGGCGCGGATCCGTTCGCTTATGAAAGGTCCCCACAAAAACCATCGTGAAGCGGTCGGACCTCTTCCTCTCCAGTCCCTCGAAGTCCTCCGGATCGTAGCCGTTGTGCACGGTGAGAAAGCGCTCCTCCCCACACCCGCCCGCCGCGGAGGCGAGGATCGAGCGAATCGTGTCGTTGACGCAGACGACTCCGTCCGCCTCTCGGAGGACCGATCGCTCGAGGGATCGGTTGATGCTCCCGTGGAGAGGGGTCGGGGCCGGTAGATCGGGGTTCGCCGTCCACGCGTCCCGGAAGTCGGCGGCCCACGCGACGCCGGTGCCGCGCTTCGCCGCCCGGCCGATCAGGTGGCAGGTCTGGGGAACGTTGATCGTGTAGACGAGGTCGATCTTCTCCTCCCGCACGATCCGGCGAGCGGCACGGGCGGCGAAGGGATACCACCCGATCGAGTTGTCCGGGACGAACAGCCAGGTGTTCACCCCCTTCGCCCACCGGGTGAGCCGGCCGAAAAGCGGGTCCCGGCGCGCCCCGTCCGCCGCGCCTCCGGTCGGGGGAGGACGCAAACGCCCGAAGAGACGGAACGGATCCGCGCTCTCGGTTCGGAAGACGCGGACCTCGCCCCCGAGCTCTTCCCCGAGTGTCGGGTCGATGCAGTAGTAGTAGGGAGGCCGGGGGGCGAGCACGAAGGGGCGCCACCCGAAGCGGGGAAGGTAGCGCGCCAGCTTGACGGCGCGGAACGCCCCCACGCCGCCGAGCGGCGGAAAGTAGTACGAGACGAGAAGGATCTTCCTTTCCGCCATCTCCCCGCCCCGGCGATCAGATCCGCTCGCGCCCCGAGAAGAAGAACGCGATCTCGCGCGCCGCCGTTTCCGGAGCGTCCGATGCGTGGACCGCGTTCCGCTGAAGGTCGAGTCCGAGGTCGCCGCGGATCGATCCCTTCTTCGCGTCGGCGGGCTTCGTGGGCCCGATGAGATCCCGGAGCGCCCGGACGGCGTTCTCCTTCTCGAGGACCATCGGGACCACATTCCCCGAGAGAATGTACTCCACGAGAGAGCCGAAGAACGGCTGATCCCGGTGCACGGCGTAGAAGCTCTCGGCCTCCTCCTTCCGGAGGCGAAGCATGCGAATCGCCCGGAGACGGAAGCCGGCCTCCTCGACCCGCCGGAGGATCTCTCCGGTGAGGTTCCTCCCGGTCGCGTCCGGCTTCACCATGAGAAGGGTCCGCTCCATCGCTACCGTCTCTTCCGGGAACCGGCCTTCTTCCTCTTCTTCACCGCGGCGCTTCTCGCCGGCTTTCGCGCGGACTTCATCGGCTTCGGCGCCGCCTTCTTCGCGACCGCCCTCTTCCGCGCGGGCGAGGGCTTCTTCTTCGCCGCCGCCTTCGACCGGCCCCGCGGCTTCCTCTTCTCCAGCGCCTCCTTCATGAGGGGGCCGATCTCGGAGGGGAGCTTCGCGACCGGGATTCCCGCCTTCTTGAGAGCGGCGATCTTCTCCTCCGCGGTCCCCTTCCCGCCGGCAATGATCGCGCCCGCGTGCCCCATCCGCTTCCCGGGCGGCGCCGTGCGCCCAGCGATGAAGGCGACCACCGGCTTCGTGACGTGCTTGGCGATGTGGGCGGCCGCCCTCTCCTCCTCCATCCCGCCGATCTCTCCGATCAGCACGATTCCCCCGGTTTCCGGATCCGCCTCGAAGAGCGGGAGGAGGTCGAGAAACGTCGAGCCGACGATCGGATCTCCGCCGATGCCGATGCAAGTGGACTGCCCAAGCCCGACGCTCATGAGGCCGGCAACCACTTCATACGTAAGCGTTCCGCTTCGCGAAACGACGCCCACGGGCCCTTTCTTGTGGATCGCTCCCGGCATGATGCCGACCTTCGCCTTCCCCGGGGAGATCACGCCGGGACAGTTCGGTCCGATGAGCCGCACGCCCTCGCGGCGCATCGTGTCGTAGACCCCGATCATGTCGAGCGCGGGGATCCCCTCCGAGATGCACACGAGGACCTTGATTCCCGCCTCGATCGCCTCGAACATCGCATCGGTCGCGAACGCGGGGGGAACGAAGATCACCGAGGCGTTCGCCTTCGCCTTCTCCACCGCCTCGCGAACCGTGTTGAAGACGGGGATCCCGTCGAAGCGCTCTCCACCCCTCCCCGGCGTCACGCCGGCCACGACCTTCGTGCCGTAGGCGATCATCTCTCGGGTGTGGAAGGAACCGTCCCGTCCCGTGATCCCCTGGACGACCAGCCGGGTCTTCTTGTCCACCAGGATGCTCATGACCGGCCCCCTTTCTCGGCGGCCTTCACGACCTCGCGCACCGCTTCATCCATCCCGGTGAGGGTCGTGTACCCGGCCTCCTCCAGAATCTCCTTCGCCCTCTTCTCGTTCGTCCCGGTGAGTCGGATGACGATTGGAAGCTCCATCGGCCTCTTCTCGAACGCGGTCCGGATGCCGACCGCCACGTCGTCGCAGCGCGTGATCCCTCCGAAGATGTTGAAGAGGATCGCCCCGACCTTCGGATCGCTCGTCAGGATGTCGAGCGCGGCGACCACCTTGTCGGGGCTCGAGCTGCCCCCGATGTCGAGGAAGTTCGCCGGCTCCCCTCCGTAGTGCTTGATGACGTCCATCGTCGTCATCGCGAGACCGGCGCCGTTCACCACGCACCCTATGTTACCCTCGAGCGGCACGTACGAGAGCCCGTTCTCCCGCGCGAGGGTCTCGGCCGGAAGCTCCGCGTCGAGATCGCGCATCTTCTCGATCTCCGTCTGCCGGAAGAGCCCGCTGTCGTCGACGTTGATCTTCGAGTCGATCGCCCACACCTCCCCCGAGGGGGTGGTGATGAGCGGGTTGATCTCGGCGAGGGAAGCGTCGCTCGCCAGGAAGGCGACATACATCTTCGCGATGATCGCCGCCGCCTCTTTCACGAGCTTCGGGTCGTCGTAGAGGCGCGAGGCGAGCCACCTGGCCGCGTACGGACGGAGCCCGACGTTCGGATCCACGGTGTAGCGGAAGATCTTCTCCGGCGAGGTGCGCGCCACCTCCTCGATGTCGATCCCCCCGGCGGGGCTCACGAGGAACGTGAGCCGCCTCTGATCGCGGTCGAGGATCATCCCGACGTACGCCTCGGTGGCGATGTCGACCGCCTTCGAGATCAGGACCTTCTTCACCTCGAGGCCCTTGATCTTCATGCCGAGGACCTCCCCCGCGACCCGCTCGACGTCGTTCAGGTTCGGGACGTGGCGGATTCCGCCCGCTTTCCCGCGCCCCCCGACGTGCACCTGGGACTTCACCATCACGGGGACGCCGATCCTCTCGGCGACCCGGCGCGCGTCCGCGGCGGTCGAGACCGCCTCGCCGTCGGGCACGCGAATCCCGGCCCGGCGGAAGATATCCCTCGCCTGATACTCGTGGATTTTCATCTCTTTCCGCTCCGTTTCTTCCTCGAGAACCTGCTCCAGAACCGGGTGAGCACATCCTCGAGGTCCGGCTTTCCGATCTCCTGAAGCTCGTAGGTCACGCGCACTACGGGGGCCGTGATCTCGATCAGCCGCGAGAGGTCGATCGGGGTGCCGATCACGACGACCTCGGCGTCGGAAGCCCGGATCGTCGCCTCGAGGTCCTTGATCTGCTTCTTCCCGTATCCTATCGCGGGGAGAAGCGAACCGATGCCGGGGTACTCCTCGAACACCTTCCGGATCGACCCCTTGGCGAAGGGGCGGGGATCGATCGCTTCCGCCGCTCCGTACTTCATGGCGGCCACCATTCCCGCGCCGTACTCCATCTCGCCGTGCGTGAGCGTCGGCCCGTCCTCGACGACGAGCACCCTCTTCCCGCGCACGAGACCCGGCCGGTCGATCGAAACGGGAGAGGCGGCGTCGATCAGCAACGCGCCCGGATTGATCGCCGTCACGTTCCGCCGGACCTCCTCGATGTTCTGCGGCTCCGCCGTGTCCACCTTGTTGATGACGATGACGTCGGCCATCCGCACGTTCGCCTCGCCGGGATGATAGGAAACCTCGTCGCCGGGCCGATGCGGATCGACGACGACGATGGCGAGGTCCGGGAGGAAGAAGGGAAGATCGTTGTTCCCTCCGTCCCAGAGGATCACGTCCGCTTCCTTTTCCATTTCGCCGAGGATCTTCCCGTAGTCGACGCCCGAGTAAACGGTCGTCTTTCTCCGGATGTGCGGCTCGTACTCCTCCCGCTCCTCGATCGTGCACTCGTGCTTGTCGAGATCGCGGAGGGTCTTGAACCTCTGAACCGCCTGCCTTCTCAGATCACCGTACGGCATCGGATGGCGCGCGACCGCGACCTTCGCTCCGAGACCGCGGAGAACGTCCGCCACCCGCCTCGTCGTCTGGCTCTTCCCCGAGCCGGTCCGACCCGCGCAGACGGAGACGACCGGCTTCTTGCTCTTGAGGGCGGTGCGGTCGAGACCGACGAGACGGAAGTCCGAACCCGCGGCGAGAACGGCGGAGGCGACGTTCATCACGTGCTCGTGGGTCACGTCGCTGCAGGCGAACACCACCTCGTCCGCCTTCTTCTCGTTCAGGAGGATCAGGAGGTCCTCCTCCGGGAAGATCGGGATCGGTTCGTCGTAGAGGGGCCCCGCCAGCTCGACGGGGTACGCCCTTCCATCGATGTTCGGGATCTGCGCGGCCGTGAAGGCGACCACCTCGGCCGAGGGGTCTTCGCGAAACACCGTGTTGAACGTGTGGAAGTCCCGGCCCGCGGCTCCCATGATCACCACGCGTTTCCGTCTCATACGCCTATCCATCCTTGCTCGGTTCTCGTTGGAGTCGGGAGCGGAAGAGGCCGAACCGAAGAGGCCATGCCCCCTTGGCACAAGCGATGATTGTAGCATTTCGAGCCGGGCGGACAAGGAGAAAGCCGGGAAGGGGCCGCGCGCGGAGCGATCATCATTTCGGGCCGTAGCGCTCGACGATCCGTTCGACGAGACCCCGCGTGGAAACACCCGCGCGGAGCGGCACGACGATGACCTCGCCCCCGGAGCCGCGCACCGTGTCCGCGCCGACGATCTCGTCCGGCGAGTAGTCGCCCCCCTTCACGAGAACGTCCGGCCGGAGCCGCTCGATCAGGCGCGCCGGGGTCTCCTCGCCGAAGAGAACGACGAAGTCGACCATCTCGAGCGCCGCGACGACCTCGCCCCGCTCCCCCTCCCCGACGAGCGGCCGACCCTCGCCCTTCAACCGCCGGACCGACTCGTCCGTGTTGAGACCGACCGCGAGGAGATCCCCGGCCTCCTTCGCTCGGCGGAGAACGTCCACGTGGCCGACGTGGAGGATGTCGAAGCAGCCGTTCGTGAAGACGAAGCGGAGGCCCGCCCGCGCGGCGCGCACCCGCTCCCCGACGAGATCGTCTTCCTCGAGGACGCGCCCCACGGTCATTCCCCCCGGAACGCCCGTTCCAGAAGCGCCAGCGAGACCGCCGCGGCGCCGGACATCTGAACGACCTCGCCCGCGGCGTGGTTGGCGAGGACCGCCGCCTCGATCGAGCTCGCCCCGGCGAGCGCGGCGGCCGCGAAGGTCGAGATCACCGTGTCTCCGGCTCCGGTCACGTCGAAGACGGTGCGCGCCACCGTCCCGATGTGGGTCATCCGCGCGCCCGGCTCGAAGAGGGTCATCCCGTCCGCCCCCCGGGTCACGAGAACGGACGTTCCGGGGAGGATCTCGAGAAGGCGCCTTCCCGCGCGCGCCAGGGAGGCCTCGTCGACGATCCTCTCCCCCGCGGCGAGGCTCGCCTCGCTGAGGTTCGGGGTGACGAGCGAGGCGCCCCGGTAGAGCGAGAAGTGCTTGACCTTCGGATCGACGAAGACCGGACGATCGGCACCGGGCGCCCCGATCACGGACCGGATGCTCGCCTCGGACACGACCCCTTTCGCGTAGTCGGAGAGGATCACCCCGTCCGCGGCGCCGGCCGCCTCCCGGACGAGATCGCAGATCCGCTCCTCCGCCGCGGGGCCGAGGGGGTCTTCGCGCTCGTGGTCGACGCGCACGACCTGCTGCTGGTGGGCGATGACGCGGACCTTCCGCGTCGTCGGGCGGTCCTGAACGCGAACGAGGAGCCCCGCGCTCACGCCGGAAGCCTCGAGGAGCGAAGCGACCGCCTCGCCGTCCGGGTCCTCCCCCACCACCCCCAAGAGAGACACGTCCGCGCCGAGCGCGAGGAGGTTCCGGGCGACGTTCGCCGCCCCGCCGAGCCGTTCCTCCTCCCGGAGGACCCGCACGACCGGAACCGGCGCCTCCGGCGAGATGCGCGACACCTCGCCGAACACGTACCGGTCGAGCATCACGTCGCCCACGACGAGGAAGCGAAGGCCGCGAAAGCGCGCGAGCAGCGCGGAGGCGCGGGCGGCATCGATCGTCGGGGACATGGCGCTCCTCGGTTCCTGCCGGTTCGACCCGGAAAAGTAGCATGCGGCGGGCCCACCGGTCAATGCGCGCCTCGCGCGGCCAGGTTGCGGGGCCCTCCGGCGACGGTTATAGTCTCACCATGTTGCGCCGAGCACCGAGAAATCGCGGGGAGCGCGCGGGAATCCTCCTGGGGATGATCGCCGGTTTCCTCTTCCTCTTCGCTCTCCCCGGCGGGGGATCCGCCGGGGCGGCCAAACCGATTCCCGTTTCCTGCCTCTACCCGCGCCGCCCGGCGGATCCGGAGACCGGCAAGAGAGGAGCCGCCGCATCGGAGACCGCGCTCCTCCCCGCGCTCACGGAGAGGACCCGCGGAGCCGCGCCGGACTCGATGGCCGCGGTCGTGGTTCTCCTCGACTGGACCGACCAGGAGGCCCGCCGGATCGAGAACCCCCCCTCCCGATTCGAGAAGGAGTTCTTCCACACCTCGGCCCTCCGGAACGAGACGACGCGGGACTACTACTCGGAGGTGTCCGGCGGCCGGTTCCGCATCGGCGGCTCGGTCACCGTCTGGCTCCGTTCCTCCCTCCCCTACGGGTACTACGTGAACGGAGACGGAGTCCCGGGCACGAAGGACGACTTCGGGTTCGACGTTTCGAACGAGGCGTTCGCGGCGGAGCCCTATCCGGCGAATGTGTGGGGGATCGTCCGGGAGGCGGTGGTCCTCGCCGACGGGGCGGGCGTCGACTTCTCCCTCTTCGACTCCGACGGCCCGGACGGGATGCCCTCCTCCGGAGACGACGACGGGATCGTCGACGCGCTCATCGTGATCCACGCGGGGGCGGGAGCGGAGCGCGTCTTCGATCCGTATCTCGGCCCCAGCCAGATCTGGTCGCACAAGTCGGACCTCAACGACCCGGCCATCCTCGGGCTGATGGGGCCCACCATCCTCGACGGGGTTCGGATCGGACCGTACAACATGGATCCCGAGATCGGCCAGACGGGTGTCTACGCGCACGAGTTCGGCCACCTCCTCGGCCTCCCGGATCTGTATCGAACGTACGCCGAGAACGGTACCGCCACTCAGGAATCGACCGTCGGGGTCTATTGCCTCATGGACGCGGGGTCCCTTCTCCCCTACCGCCCCTCGGGCTCCGCGCCGGCGGGAGACTCGCCCGCGCACATCAACCCCTTCTTCAAGCAGTGGCTCGGGTGGCTCGAGCCGGAGGGGTACGAGGCGGGATCGTCGTTCGCGGGGCCGGTCGCGATCCGCCTCGACGAGGTGGAGCGGGGCGGAACGGTGGTCCGGCTCCTCTCCAACCCCGGCGGCATCGACTGGGACGGAAAGGGCGCGGGAAGCGGCGAGTACTTCCTTCTCGAGAACCGACGGCGGGTCGGCTTCGACGAGCACCTCCCCGGATCGGGCCTGCTGATCTGGCACGTCTCCGAGCGGAGACCGGCGAACGAGTCCTCCGACTACTCGAAGAGACTCCTCGGTGTGGTGGAGACCGACGGGGCGCCGGGCGATCTCGGAAGCACGACACCTCAAGGATCCCTCAATCTGGGGGAGGAAGAGGACTTCTGGCCTTTCGGCTCGCGGAACGACTGGACCGACGAGTCGAGCCCCCCGTCCGACCTTCACGGAGGGGCGTACTCCGGGATCGCCGTGACCGAGATCCGGGAAGAGGGGGCGATCGTCGCGTTCTTCCTCGATCTCGAGAGCGTGCGGAAGGGGGAGCCGTACGCCTACCCGAACCCATTCACCCCCGCGAAGGACGAGCGGGCGACGATCGCCTTCCGGCTTTCCGATGCGAACCATGCGGAAGAGGCGGCGGTTCGCCTGTATGATCTCGGGGGGGTTCTCGTCCGTACGCTCGAGCGCCGGGGGGACGAGGTCGTCGTCGACGGCGAGGGGGTGCAGGCGTACTGGGACGGGCGGAACGACGGGGGCGAGGAGGCAGCCTCCGGTGTCTATCTCTACGTGATCGCGGGCGCCGGCGAAGCGGGCCCAGGCCGGATCGCGCTCCTTCGGTAGCCCGGCACCGCCGCGCTCCGCGGCTCCTCCCCGCCTCCGGGGCCGAGACAGGCCGAGGCGGCCGGGTCTGGACCGCTCCTTCTCGCGGATTGGAGGCCAGGAGAATGAAAATGGACGAACAGAAGCCCAAACTGAACATCGAGCTGGGCGAGAAGGAGGCGGAGGGGATCTACTCGAACCTCGTCCTCATTTCGCACAGCCCGTCCGAGTTCATCATCGACTTCGCCCGCATGCTCCCCGGGCAGCCGAAGGCGAGGGTCTTCTCGCGCATCGTGATGACGCCGCCGAACGCGAAGGCGCTTCTCGAGACGCTCAAGAGAAACATGGACATGTACGAGGAGAAGCACGGCGTCGTGAAGCTCCCGGGGAAGCAGGAGCCGTCGCAGGGAATCGGCTTCCGACAGGGTTAGGAGAAAGCCCTTGTCCATGATCGACGCGCGCGACGTCGCGAGCGGCGCCTTGCTCACCGCCGACATCTGCGTGGTCGGGGCCGGCGCCTGCGGCACCACGCTCGCCGCCGAGCTCGACGGCGGCTCCCGCGACGTTCTTCTCGTCGAGAGCGGCGGGCTCGGGCCGGACGAGGAGACGCAGTCGCTCTACGAGATCGAGAACGCCGGCTACCCGATTCGCGAGAACTTCATGTCGCGGGCGCGGTACTACGGCGGATCGTGCAACCTCTGGGCCGGGCGGAACATGCTGATCGAGCCGATCGACTGCTCCGCCCGGAGCCGGGTTCCCGCGGGCGGGTGGCCGATCCCCTACGAAGAGATCGCGTCCTATCACTCCCGGGCGGGGCGCGCGCTCCGCCTTCCCCCCGTCGAGGCGTTCGACGAGGCCGCCTACTCCGCCCGCATGAGCGGGGACGAGAGGGCCCTCTTCGCGCCGGGCCCCCTGAGACCGGTGATCTCCCTCTGGGCGACGAAGCCGGTGCGCTTCGGATCCGCCCACAAGAAACGCCTCCGCCGCTCGCGCGGCACCAGACTCCTCCTCCACGCGAGCGTCGTTCACGCCTGCCTGAACCGGGAAGGGACCGTCGTCGATTCGCTTGAGGCGCGGACGACGGGCGGGAAGCGCATCGACATCCGGGCGAAGACCTTCGTCTTCGCCTGCGGCGGCCTCGAGAACGCACGCCTTCTCCTCGTGACGCGGGAGCGGAGCGGAGAGGCCGGCGCCGGCCGGTGGGACGCGCTCGGGCGCTTCTTCATGGACCACCCGCGGGCGGTGTTCGGCACGGTCCGCCTGCGAAAAGGGAACCGCCTCCCGCTGATCCGCGGCATCCCCCTCCGCGACGGCAAGGTCCAGTTCGGAGTCGGCCTCTCCGAGGAGACGCAGCGGAACGAGGGGCTCCTCAACCACTACGCGACCCTCGAGGCCCAGTACTCCGCGTACGTGGAGCAGAAGTACCAGACGGTCGTTCAGTCGATGAAGGTCCTTCTTCGAAGGGGGTACGCGGGGAGCCGGTGGAAGATCGGGCGCGCCGAGCTCCCGGAGATCCCGGGGATGATCTACCTGCTCACCCCGAAGGAGCTCATGCCCCACTTCGTCTACCGCTGGACCACGACGCTCCGCCGCGCCTTGAATCCCGAGTCGGGGGGGAACAACCGGGTGGTCGTCTACTTCTGCGAACAGCCGCCGGACCCGGAGAGCCGGGTGACCCTCTGCGACAAGAAGGACGCCCTCGGCGTGCCCCGGCTCCGGCTCCACTGGAGAATCTCTCCGGAGGTGACGCGAACCCTCTTCCGCTTGCAGGAGATCCTCGGCGACCACCTCGAGAAGCGGGGGATCGGAACGCTCGAGCCGGGAGAGGGAGAGCCGCGCTTTTCCGACGCATCCCACCACCTCGGAACGACCCGCATGGCGGACGACCCGGGGAGGGGCGTCGTCGACCGCGACTGCCGGGTGCACGGCATCCGCAACCTCTACTTCGCGGGCGGATCGATCTTCCCGGCGGCAGGCCACTCGAGCCCCACCCTGACGATGATCGCCCTGACGCTCCGCCTCGCCGACCACCTCGCAGGAACCGGCGCCCGATCGTAGCAGATGAACCGGTCCCGGGCCGCCCCCGAGGCCAGCGCGTGCCTCGTTCGGGCTATCTCCAGAAGAGAAGCGCCGCGAAGTCCTTCCTCTTCAGCTCCCGCGTCAGGGCGAGCACGCCCACATAGAGAGCGAAGACGCCCGCGTACTTGGGAATGAGGAGGACCCCCTCGACGCGGAGGGAGACCGCGAGAGCGAGCGCGACCAGCGCGGCGAGAACGACGCGCAGAACGGTTCGCTTGAGAACGAGACCTCCGAACCGGTGCCGGACGAAGAGAGCGGTGATCGTTGCGCCCAGGAGGGTCGTCCCGAGGAGGGAGTACGCCGCGCCGATGGCGCCCCACCGCGGAACGAGAACGAAGCCCGAGGCGAGCATGAGGCCGACAAGGCCGAACCCGAGAAGAGCGGCGCGGTAGAACTCTCCCCGCCCCCACAGCATCATGAAGAACGAGACGAGGAAGCTCATCATGCAGTACGCAACGATCAGGACGCGAAGGACCTCCCCTCCCCCGGAGTACTTCGTCGAGAAGAGGAAGGTCATGATGCTCTCCGCGTCCAGCACGATGAAGGCCGCGATCGGCAGCAGGGTGAGCCAGAGGAACCGAACGGCGCCGCGGACATAGTGGAGCGCCTCCTCGTGGTCCCTGTTCGCCATGGCGCGGGAGATCGACGGGAAGAGCACCGCGCCGACGGCGATGACGATCCTCTCGGGGGCCCTCGCGAGAAGCGATCCCGCCACGTAGACCCCGACGATCTGTTCCCCCCCCTCCCCCAAGAGCGACTTGAGCTGCCACAGATGAACCGTGTGGAGGAGCGACAGGGCGAGGGAGGAGAGGGCGAGAGGGAACGCGATGCGGAGGAGTGAAGCGACGAGCCGCGGATCGGGCCGCGCCACCCGGATCGGAATCCGAGCCACGAAGACGAAGAGCCCGACGAGAGAGCCCGCGATCACCACGACGAGCGCCCGGGCGACCGAGAACCCGACCGCCACGAGGAGCAACACGCCGAGGAGCTTGGCGAGGCCGACGAGGAAGCCGCCCAGCGCGACGGTTCCGAACCTCCTCCGCCCCAAGCCGATCCCCTTCATCACCACGTAGGCTCCGAAGAGGGGAATGTCGAGCGCGGCCAGTCGGAAGAGCGAAACGTCCCCTTCGGCGCGGAGAAGCCGGGCAATCAGCGGCGCGGCGAGCAGGAAGAGAACGAATACCCCCAGGAAGGAAGCGATCCCGAGAACGAGCGTCGTCTCCCCGACGCGATCCCTGTCCTCCTTCTCCTCCGCGATGAGCCGGGTCGCCGCGGAAGGGAGGCCGAACTGCCCGGTCGTCTCCGCCCAGTTGAGGACCGATACGACGATGCCGTAGAGACCGAACGCTCCGGGCCCCAGCTCGCGCGCGAGGACGAGCGTCGCGAAGTAGCCGGTGACGAGCCCGAGAGCGTGCTCGCTCGAGAGCTGCAGGGTCCCCTTGGCCGCGCCCCCGGTCATCTCGAAGCTCCTTACCCGGCCCGAGGCCGCGCCCGCGTCCGGCTCCCTGTCCCGTTCCCTCGCCGGCTCCATGGGACCACCCATCCCCGCTCTCACTCCGTGCGAATCAGACGGTTCTCGACTTGGGACACCGTCTCCCCCTTGTGAAAGAGGCGCCCCCACACCTCGATCCCGACGAGGTGGAAGAAGGAGGCGGGATTCCGGTGCCACAGCTCCGCGAAGTCCCTGATCGCGTCGGGATCGAGCCGGAAGAACTCCGCGCAGAACCCCTTCAGGAACAGGGTCGGCCGGGCCAGGGAGGAGAGATATCGCTCCTCGGGGAGAGCCCAGGCGACCTTTTTCCTGTGAACGACCCTGTGGGGCAGGTAGCGGGCCGCGACCTTTTTCAGCACCCACTTGTTCGTTCCCCCGTGAAGCAAGTAGCCGAGGGGATAGTTGATCAACCGATGAACGAACGGCGGGGACTGCATCGGGTCCCTGTGCTCGGCGGAGACCGCCATCCCGAGGCGGTCCGCGCGGTGGAAGAACCGCGGCCGGAGGAGGCTCGTGTCCGCAAGCCTGGCGGCCTGAATCCCCCGCTCGGCGGAGTCCCTGATGAACGAATAGGCGTCCTCATACCTCGCGATCAGGCTGTCGCGGGCGTAGCCGTCTGCCAGCTGCGCGGCAGGGACGAGGCCGACGAGGAAGCCGGGCGCGGTCACCGGCGCCTTTCGCAGCGCGAGAACCGTCTTCTCGACGGCGCGCAGCGCCTTCCACGGAAGGAGCCCGAAGACCTTCTCCGCGGGCCTCAACCACTTCTGCGCCGCGTGCCGCCCCCCGGCGACCCCGAGCATCGCCCCGATCGTGGAACCGCAGAGGAGGACGCGGACTCCCTCCTCGCGCGCCTTCTCGGCGAGGAGATGGTAGGCGATGAACTGCGTGTGCCAGGCGGGCGTCTCGATCCGGAAGACGACCTCTGCGAGCTCCCGGAGAAAATCCTCCCGCCGCGCGGTCGCGTAGACGATCGGGAGGGAGAGATCGCGGGCGGCCCTCTCGGCGGCGGGTCTCTCGTCCGACTCCGGGGCGTCGCCCACCGAACCGCTCAGCGCGACGACCTCGCCTTTCCTCATCGCGACCGCCGCCACCAGCGCGGAGTCGATGCCGCCGCTGAAGAAGACGCCGGCCCGCCCTTCCGGCATGCACTCGGCGATGCTCTGCTGAATCATCTCATCGAGCTCGTCGGCGAGACGGGAGGGAGACATCTGGAGGTACGACTCGTGGACAGCGGCGTCCACATGGGCGGGGAGGTCGTAGTAGCGGAGGAGGCGGGGCTCGCCCCCCCCGGGGTCGACCTCGAGGAGATGCCCCGGGGGAAGCGTGGAGATTCCCTCGAACAGCGTTTCCGGCGGAAGCACGTCCCCGTAGAGAAGCCACTCCATCACCGCCCTCTTGTTCGGTCCCCGGTGCGGCACGGCGGAGAAGAGCGGCCTCATCTCGGAGGCGAACGCCAGATGACCTTCCCCCACCGCGTAGTGAAGCGGCTTCACGCCGTACGGATCGCGCGCGAGCGTCGTGGTTCCCGCCTCTCCGTCGTGGAGGGCGAGGGCGTACATCCCGGCAAGACGATCGAAGCAGCCTTTCCGCCAGCGGGCGAACGCCCGAAGAACGAGCTCCGCGTCGGCGTCCGACGCGGGTCGTTCCCCATCTCTCTCAAGCGCCTCACGAACCGTGGCTCTGTTGCTGATGAAACCGTCGAACACGATCCGGAGGTTTCCGAGCTTCCCCTCGAACGGGGCGGGCGCTCCCTCGGGCTCTGCCGAGAGACGCCACACGGTCTCGCCGAGACACGCGCCGCGCTCCTCGAAGACGCGCCGCCCCTCCGGCCCTCGATGAGCCTGGAGATCGCACATCCTCTCCACGACGGCCCGGTGCGTCCTCTCCCCGCATCCGTGCGGACAGATGAGCCCCGCGATTCCGGACATGGCCTTCCATCCTCCGCGCGCCCGCGGGCGCGCGGTCCTCGAATCAGCGAAAGAGACCGTCCCAGCCCGCGCCGTCCATGTGCCCGGGGACATCGCATCCGAGGAGAGCGAGGATCGTCGGGGCGAGCCCGACGAGATGTGCATCGCCGAGAACCGCCCCGCTCCGGAAACGAGGACCCCTCGCGACCACGAACGCGTTCGGCCGGTGGTTCCCGGTGTAGTAGGGCGCCAGCGCGTGGCCCGGCACGCGGACCACCCTCCCGCATCGGGGCGACTCGATCGCGTCCAGGACCCGCGCCTCGGGATTCCAGGTCACCGAGAGGTCCGGAAGGTGCTCGCTCTCGTCCCCCGGGAAGAGATCGCGCGGCCGGAACGTCTTCCCGACGGCCCGAACCCCGCTCTCCGGGTTCACGAACTCGCCGAGGGATGTCTCGATCCGCGCGAGCAGATCCTCCGCCTCGCGCCCCACTTCGACGATCCCCTGCGGCTCCCTTCCCTTCAGGTTCAGGCGAACGTAGCCTTCGTTCGCGTTTGGGACAACGTACGCCTTCGTCCGGCTCCAGTGGACGCCGTGGCTCGCCCAGCCGGTGCTGAGCCGGTAGTGGAGCGATCGCGGGATACGGCGGGTGACCGCCCGGCGCACCGAAAGGGGAACGAGAGAGCGCGCGCGGGAGAGAAGGCTGGGCCGCTCTCGATCTCCCGGATCGTCCCCATCCGCGCGCCCCCCGACATCCGGGGCGAAGTAGAGGCCGAGCCGATGGAGAACCTCGGGGACGAGATGACAGCCGGCGTAGTTCGGACCCATCCCGTCCGCCGAAACGACGAGGACATAAGTCGAGTCGTCCAGCCCGCCGAGAAGCTCGCCGAGGGCGGCGTCGATCGCCTCGTAGACATCGCGGAGGGCGTTTTCCAGACCCCTCGCCTTGTCGGCGCGGTGGGAGGGGTACTCCGGATCGACGACGTGCCAGAGGTAGTGGCCCGCCGAGTGGGTTTCGGCGAAATGAAAGTAGAAGAAGTCCCACGGGTGCTCCCGCAGGAGCCACCGAACCGCTTTGGCCTTCAAGGAA
>JBDRFQ010000374.1:0-13225 GCA_043818685.1 Candidatus Eiseniibacteriota bacterium | reverse complement strand
GGCGGGCGTTGCCGGCGGTGATCCTCCCCTCCACGCGGGCTCTCCGGAGCCCCTCGGTAGCCGCCTCGCTCCCCGGATCCCAGAGGAGCGCGCGCTCGTACGCCGCTTCCGCCTCGGCGTACTCCGAGCGGCCGAGGTGGGCGTTCCCCTCCTCGAGACTCGCCCGATGCTGCTGTTCCTCTTTCTTCGAGAGCTCCTCGGCGGTCCGCTCGCCTAGCTTCCTCTCCTCCTCGCTCCTCTGGTCGTCGAGGCGTTCGCGGAGGCTCCTGCCGAACGAAAAGGTGAGCCCGAGCCGGTGGATCGTGCCGAGCTCCATCGAGCCGAACGTGTAGTCGAGGCGGCCGTTCCGGATCTCGAACCCGAGGCCGCTTGCCCATTCCTCGGCGCCGGCGCCGAAGCGGAGGGAGAGACCGTTCGCGAGCACGCACTCGGAGCCGATCCGGAGGCGTGCCCCGCTCCGGGCCCCCTGGTCGAGCCCGGCGAGCAGGCTGAGGTGGCTCGCCCGGCCGCGCCCGAGCGGAACGCGGTACGCGAGTCCGGCGCGGAGGAGCACGGGATGCCGGTCCTCGCCGTCGGCGAGCGCCAGCGTCGGCTGGAGGGCGTTCTGAACCGCGCACCCGAAGGAGAGGTTCCTCCGGGAGAGATACGAGTCGGCCGGTCCCTCCGCCCGCACGAGAGCGCCGAGGTCCGCGCCGATCCCGGTCGCCGTGTAGCCGTCGATCGAGTGGGTCTCCGCCTTCACGCTCGCGCCCAGGGCGAGCGGGCCGATCGGGGGGAGCGCGTAGGAGAAGACCCACTCGTTCTGCACGCTGGAGAAGGTCCCGAGCGCCGCGCCGCCCGCGTCGTACTTCGCGATGTCGTCCACCCCGTAGCGGGAGTTCCCGAAGCCGACCGTCCCGAACCCGAGGAAGGGATGCATGTACCCGAAGAAGGTGTAACGGTTCCCCTCCACGAAAGGCGACGTATAAAAGACCGTGACCTCCTTCCTCTGCCCGGCGGCGAGCCCGGCGGGGTTCCACGCGACGGCGGTCGGTCCCTCCGCGACGGCGACGTACGCCCCTCCGAGCGCAAGCGCGCGCGCCCCGACGCCCGCGGCGAACGGCGACTCGACGCCTCCCCTCTCCGCGGCGACCGCGGCGGAGGCGAGCACGATCGAGGCGATGATCCCGCCGGCCCGGAGCCTTCCCCCGGTTCCGTCGCGAGGACCCGCGACCCGCGGTCCGCGCCCGCGGCACGAAACGCGTGCGCGATCCGGGCTAGCGGACGGCCGCGATCTTGTGAATCTCATGGTCCCTCTTCCCGTCGTCGTAGAGGACCTCCACCGACGCGAGGTAGACGCCCGAGAGAACCTCCCGGCCGTCGCCGTTTCTTCCGTCCCAGCGCGTTTCCACCAGGCCGGGGCTCTCGATTCTCTGCTCCCAGCTTCTCACCGCGAGCCCGAGCCCGGTGTAGACGCGAATCACGGCGCGCCCCCGCGCGCGCGAGTAGAACGCGATCGTCGTCTCCTCCCGTCCCGGCGCGAACGGGTTCGGGTAGTTCCGGAGGCTCGCCGCGAACGTCTTCTCCGCGAGATGCGTGGTTGCGGACGGGTTCGTTCCCGGATGGCCCTCCGCGCGGCGCACCGCCGGGTTCCCATCGGCGATCACGACGTCCTCGAGCGGGAGGCGGATCCGGAAGGAGGAAACGGCCGGCGTCTCGGCGATCACGAGATCAACGGCGAGGCCGAGCGTCTCCCCCGGAGAGATGACGAACGGGGGTTCGAAGGAGAAGAGGAGCCCCTCGGCGTCGAGGGCCGCCTGCACGGTCTCCCCGCCCCGGTCCGAGGCGAGCGTCGCGCCGGCGAGCGCCTCCGACGGATCGATCGGATCTCCTCCCGAGTCCTCGACGAGAATCCGGAGGCCGGACAAGCGGACCGCGGCCGCCTCGCTTCCGCCGCTCGGAGCGAACCGGAGCCGCGCCGCTTCCTCGACCGCGGCCCCGCCCACGGTCGTCGGCGGGAGCCGGAGGTCGGCGAAGGCGTCGACCCGATCGCTGATCCTTCGCACGCGAAGCGGTTCCGTCCGGAAGACGGAGCCGTCCGCCCCGAGGAATCGAACCGCGACCGGGCTCCCCGCGATTCCGTCGGCCGCGTCCACTCCGTCCGCGGCGACCGCGAAGCGATAATCCCCCGGCGCCGCGTCGGCCCTGAGGTCCGCCTCAAACCGGACGGCGGCGCTGTCGCCCGGCTCGAGCGCGAGGGCGGACGTGAACGGGACGACCAAAGTCGCCGATCCCTCCGCGAGCGGCGCGAGGGAGGAGATCGTGCTTCCGTCCCTGAAGACCCTCGCCTGCGCGATCAGCGACCGCATCTCGACCGAATCGCCCGCGGCCGCCTCCGCCCGGAATCGGACGCCGGCGATGCTGATCGGGGAGAGCGAGTCGGCGCCCGGATGGACGAAGCGAAGATCGAAGATCGCCCGCTTCCGTTCTCCCGGGTACGCCACGGAAGTGTCCGCCGGGCTTTCCCCCTCCGCGAGCAGAGAGTCAGCGGCGGCGACGACGACCGACTGAATCGGCTCGGTAAGGAGGAGAACGACCTCGACCTCCTGATCATCGGTCTGGGTTCTCGGGACGACGAAGAGCGTGTCGTCGAGGCCGAGCCGGAAGAGGCCGAGGGGCGCCTCCGGTGTCAGATGGCCGGAGAGGCGGATCGCGATCGGGTTGTTCACCGGCACCTCGACCGGGGGGTTCAGCGGGAAGGAGAGCACGTTCCCCTCCTCGCTCCACTGGTCTCCGGTGAAGTGCGTAATGCCGGGCCCCGAAACACGCGCCCAATCGAAGGGGAAGAACCCGTCGGTGAGGTAGATCTGCAGCTCACCGATGAGAAGATCCGCCGTGAGCCCGGTGATCCCCTCGGATTCCAGGGTGAAGTCGAGGATCGGAACGAATTGCGCGCCGCGGCCGACCCTCGGCGGGAGGCCGCCGGTCACCGTGACGGTGAGGCTCGACGGCGGGACCACGACCGAGGCGGCCGGCGTTCGGAAGGGGAACGAGCCGGTGACCGGGACCGGCTCGAGGGAGTTCGCGTCCCGCGGAGAGAGCGCCGAGGCCCCGCCGAGAACCCCGCGGAATGCCGACACGAGAGGTTCCTCGAGGATGTCGACGAGAATCTCCACGGCCGCGGCGCCTCCGGGGCTCAGGAGGAGGGGCGGAGCGATCGGGATCACGAGGAGCGAGCCGCCCGCCTGGGCCGAGTCGACGATGCCGACGGCGATCCCTCCCCTCCGGGCCACCGCGCCCCGGAGAACCCGGTTTGGCGGGAGGTGCGATCCGTCGCCGTTCTCGAAACCGACCCGGATCGTGTCGATCCGGACCGCGGCCGCCCCGCTCCCGGCCGGATCGTTGTGAGCGGTGCTGAGAACGAAGAGCGGCACGAGCCGGTCTCCCCGGCTCACCACCCCGGGGAGCGTCGCGGCGGGAGAAAGATTCACACCTGAAGGAACGCCCTGAACGGAAAGCGCGTTCGACTCGGCCTGCGGCGACGAAACGGAGAGCCCGCTCGAGACGCGCCGGCCGGACGCGCTGCCCGCGAACTGGACGGTCCCACGGCCGTCCCCCCGCCAGCGCCAGACGAAGCGGGCGCTCTCCCCCGGCTCGATCCGGACCGCGCTGTCGGGAGGGGGGGACTCGAGAAGCGTGAGCGCCGCTCCGAGGGCGCGAATCGAGTCCGGTTTCACGCCGACGAGCGTGTCGCCGTCCCCTTGGTCGATGTTCTCGATCGTCATCTCGACGTCGAACGGCTGGCCGACGCTCACCGGCGCGGAGGGGACCGTGAGCGAAGCGAAGAGGGGCGCGGTCGAGATCGCGAAGGTCGCTGGGGAGGGGAGAGCCGCGTCGAGAGGGCCGTCGTTGGAGGAGGCGAGCGTGAGGCCGCCCACGGGGACGGCGAGGCGGACCGTCCGGCCGTCCTCGGCGTCCTGGGCCGGCTTGACCCGCACCTCGATCGACGCGCCGCCCGGCGGGACGGAAAGCGCGATCCCTTCCCTCACCCACATCTGCCCGTTCCAGACGAGCGTTCCCAGGTCGGTCTCTCCCGCGCGGAGGGTGAGCGCCTCGATGTCCGCGGGGCCCGCCGTACCCGCGTTCTGCACCCGAACTCCCTGGAGCGTGTCGGGGAGGCAGCCGTTGGAGGGAACGGTGAGAGCGAGGGCGAGGCGGCCCGTTTCCGTCGGCGCGAGCGCGCCTCCCGCGAGGGGATGAACGGCGACCTGCGCGGCGACATGGCCGTCGACGACGGGCGGGTTCATGGGAACGAAGGGAAACGCGCCGCTCGCCGACCGAGCCTGGCGGAAGTCCACGTCGCCGGGCGCGGCGAGCGCGACCCGCATCGTGTCGCCGTCCGAAACGCAGCGGAGGGCCGCCTCCGCCCCGACGGTGAGGCTCCTCGTCCCCCCCGGCGGCACGGAAATCGAGTATCCGGAGAGATCGAACCGGCCGTTCTGGGCGGCGGCGGTCGCGATCGGGTCGGGAAGAGGAGAGCCGCCCGGACCGGTGAGGAACGCGCCGGCGTAGAGAAGGACGAGACGCGCGACGGAGTCCGGGGCGATTCCCGTCGAGCGGTTCTCCATCGCGAGCCCCTCGATGTGAACGGAATCAGTATAGAAATTCGAGATTGAAAGCTCAGCGAGCAGCCGGCTCGTCTCTCCCGGGCGGACCGTCCCTTCTCCCGAGGCGGCGAGGTCGATCACGATCTTCTTCGCCCCCCCGATGATCCGGCTCGCGGGGGAGAGAACCGCCGCGTCGACCGGGCCGTCGTTCGCCGAGGCCATCGACACCCCGTCGACCGGAACGCGGAGGCGAAGCGTGCGCTGGTCGGTCGGGCTGTCCGAGGCGTCCACCGTGGCGAAGAGGCGGGCTCCGCCCGTGGGAACCGGGAGGTTGATTCCGGAGCGGGTCCACGCGGCCCCGGTCCAGTAGAGGACGCCGAGACCGGCGTCGTCGCCGCCTCCCCGGTCGTATGTCCCGTTCCCTCCGTCGCGCCAGAGGCGGACCTCCGCGATGTCCGCGCCCGCCGCGGCGGTCCCCGCGTTCTGAACGGTGAGCGTGCGGAGCGTGTCCGGGCGGTAGCCGTTCGACGGGACCCGGACGTCCAGCGCGAGGCTGTCGTTCGCCCCGGCCGGAAGCGGCGAGGGGAAGGTGGCGTACGCGGTCATCTGCGCCGCGATGAAACCATCGACGAAGTGGATTCCGGGCGAGTTCACCGGGAAGGCCGCCGCCACCTCCGTCCCCGCCCCGAACACGACGTCCGAGACGGAGGCGATGCGGGCATCGAGGCCCTCGCCGTCGCGCGCCCGGCCGAGCGAGAGATCTCCGAGAACGAGGAGGGCGGTCGAGTCGCCCGGATCGATGGAGAGGGAGAGGTTAAACGAGCGGGTCCCCTGCGAGTAAGTCCCGCTCCCGAGCACCAGGTCCCCCTGCCCCCACACGCCGTCGTGGTTCCGGTCCTCGACGAGCCGGATCACGTCCCACTCGGAGTCCTTCTCGGCCGTCGTTCCCGGTCCCACGTTCGCGTTCGTCACGCGAAGGAGCGTGAGCGTCCTCGCGTCTTCGTACAGGTTGGCGACCTTCACGCGGACAAGCGGGATCGAGTCCGTTCCCGGACGGACGACGCGCGAGTCGATCGGCAGGGCGGAGAGGAGGATGTAGGGGGGGAGAAGGGCGAGCGGGTTCAGGGTCGCCTGAAGGTCCCGCGAGTAGTTCCCCCCGTTGCCGTCCGTTCCGTTCACGTGCAAAGTGACCGTGTAGCTGCCCGGGTCCAGGGCCCCGGGAATCGCGCGGTCGTCGAAGAGGAAGGGGGCGGACGCCCCGCCCGGAGGGAGGGCCGTCGGAGCGAGGAGGGGCGCCTCGTACGCGGCGCTTCCGTCCGAGAAGGTCAGGGTCGTCGTCGTGTCCGCCGTGAGCGCGACCGATCCGGAGTTCCGGAGGGCGATCGCGAAGCCCACGCGGTTCCCCGCGTACGCCTTGTTCGGGAAGAGGGAGCGGCTGACGTCCACGAGCACCGGGGCGTCCCCCACGGTCCAAGAGCCCTTCTGGATCGCGGAGAGCCCGGCGGCGGGACCGCCGCTCGTCTGGAGAACCGCCGCGATCTGCCCGTCGATGACGACCGGGCTCCCGATCGTCGCGCTCTCTCCCACCGCGACGAGAAATCGGAGCGTGTCGGACGACCCGTCGGCGAGAGGTTCATTCGTGAAGGGGATGGGGGTCGCCTGGTACTGGCCGGAGACGTCGCCGCCCCCGATCGAGAAGCGGAGCGTCCCGGCAAGATTGACGAGGGAGTCCCCCGTCTCGTTCGTGAACGCGAGGCGGACCTCGATCCCCGCTTCCCCGCGCGTGACGGTGCTCCGGTTCTCGATGATCGCGTCGATCCGGATCCCCGTGTTGTCGAAGACCGAGACAGCCGCCGTGTCCGCAACGGACGAGGCGGCGCCCACGACGCTCCCCGACCCGGAGGCCGACGCGGTGAAGATCCCGCCGGCGGAGATCGAGCCGATGCCGCCGAGCGCCGACCAGGAGACCGCCTCTCCGGTCGGGTTTCCGGCGATGTCGTAGGCCGCGGCTGTGAAGAGCGTGTCCTCCCCGGCCAGGATCTCGAGGGACGCGGGCTCGACGACGACCGAGCGGGTCGGTCCCGCCACGACGACGATCGGACCGCTCCGCCCGACGATCGGACCGGCCGCCGCCGCGACGCTGTCCGTCCCAACCGAGCCCGGCGTGAAGAGCCCGGTGGAGGGGTGGATCGAGCCGATGGAGGAGCCGCCGCTCCACACGATCGGGCCCGGATCCGGCACGGGGTTCCCCCTCGCGTCGGTCGCGACCGCGGAGAAGTCGATCGTCTCCTCCGCGCCAACGGTGTCGGTGAAGGGGATCACCTCGAGCGCCGCCGCGGGGCCGGGGAGGACGAAGAGGCTCGTCGTGTCGGCGAGCGCCTTCTCCGCCGCGGCGATGCGCGCCGTCCCGGCGGCGAACGCGTGGAAGAGCCCGGCAGGATCCATCGTTCCCGTTCCGGTCGGTTCGGACCAGGAGACCGACGGGCTGGTGAAGGCGTTCGTGTCGGAATCGAAGAGCGTCGCGGCGAAGAGGAGCGAGTCGATCGCCGTGATCGTCGAGTCGCGCGGAGCGATGAGGACGCGGACCGCCTCCCCGTGGGAGACCGTGACGAAGGCCGAGTCGGCGAGGGTCTGGAGCGAGGCGACGACGAAGCCGGCGCCGACGCGGCGCGCGTCGAAGATCCCCGCGGCGCCGATCGTGCCGATCCCCCCGGCCACGCTCCACTGGACCGGCGCTCCGGTCTCGTTCCCCATCTCGTCGAAGACCCGCGCGGCGAAGGGGAGGAGCGTGTCGGCGGTCACGTTCGCAGCGGAGGGATCGACCTCGATCCGGACGGGCGGCCCGAACGTCACCGCGACCGCGGCGGTGTCCCTCGCGCCGTCCGCCGACCCAACGACGATCCCGCTCCCGAGCCCCTCCGAGACGAACACGCCGTCCGGACCGATCGACCCGATCCCCGGGGTCGCCCACCAAGCGGCCGCGGGCGCGAAGCCGTTCCCGTCCGCGTCGTGCGCCCACGCGGAGTACGGAACGGTTTTCCCGAGGATCACGGTCGTGTCGGCCGGCGAGACGGCGATCGCCGCGGCCCTTCCGTGCGCGACGGTTGCCCGCGCGAGCCCCGAGATCGCGCCGACCGTGGCCCTGACGAACCCGTTACCCACGGTCGTCGGGTCGAAGAGGCCGTTCGCTTCGATCGTTCCGATCCCCCCCTCGACGCTCCAGACCGGGGAGATGATGACCGGGTACCCCTGGATGTCGTAGCCGGCCGCGGTGAAGAGGAGGGTCGAGTCGGTCGTGAGGACCGGGTTTGCGGGGGTGACGATGATCGACGCGAGAGCGCCGCCCGCGACGCGCACGACGTACGTGTCTCCGTCCCCCGGGATCCCGTTCGCGTTCCCCTGGGAGACGGTTTGGGAGGGGTGGTCGGTGTCCTTGTCGTCCACGGCGGGGATGAACGCTTTGCCGATCGGGTCGGGTGCGATCGGGGTTTGCACGAGCAGGCGAACCTCAAGGGTCCCGTCGCTCGCGAGGGCCTTGAAGAACTCGAGCTTCACCTCGTCTCCGTCGCTGCTGTTCTTGTAGGACACCGGCACGCCGTTGAAGGTCGCTCCGAGAACGCTCTCCAAGCGGAATCCGGCCGGAACCGGGATGTGGAGGTAATCCGGTCCCATCCCGAGGTACGCGTCGTTGACGTCCAGCTCCGCGTAGAGGGTGAGCTCGACCGTCGTGTTCTTCGGAACCAAGGTCGGCTGCACCTCCGCCGCACCTCCGAGAAGCGCGGGGAGATCGTCCACGATGTCGCTCGAGTACTTGATGTGCAGCCTCGGTCGGTGAGTCGAGTCGGGATCGTCGCTGGAGACGAAGGCGCCGAGGGCGTAGCCGCCGTCCTTCCGCTTCATGAGAACGCCGAAGTTCGACCCCGGATTGGTCACCCACGGCCGGACCGCGTTTTTGATGTCCCACACGATCCAGACATGGGGGTTCTTGAGGTCCTTGTCGTTCACCTGCGCGGCGAAGTCGCCCCCCGCGGCCGCCCACGTGTCGGGAGGGTTGCGGTGGTACCATGTCGCTCCGGCGACGGGGCCGTTCGTTCCCTCCGCCCAGGAAGCGGTGAGCGGGTGCGCGCCGATCTTCATGTCGCCCCCGCTGATCGGGAAGAAGTTCCTCACGTAGAGCCCGAGGCGCGCCTCGCTCACGTCCGCGTCTGGCGGGAGGGAGGAGACGCCGAACCGGAGGAGGGCGCGCCAGCTGTGGACAACCGCGGTCTTCAGAGGGTCGTCGATGATGACGGGGATCAGCGCCGGATCCCCTTGCCCGATGAGGAGCGTGTCGCTCGCCCCGCTCGCCAGGAAGGGGAACTGCGAGCTGATCCACGTGTCGGCGCCGGCAGAGGGCCCGGGCTGGAGGGTGTCGATCTTGGTCGCGGCTCCCTCGGCATTCCCGCACAACAGGAGGAACAACCCGAAGGCATGAAGGATGTCTCGGCGCATGGAGATCCCCGGATTCGTCCGCGACGTTGCGTTTCGTGACCCTCTACCCGTAAGATCGGCCGGCTTCGGAGGGGGCTTGAGGGGCGAAGCGGCGGGCATACTGGAAGTTAGCGGCGCGTTGCAGAATGCGAACAGGCCCTCGCGCATCCCCGGAGATGCTATGTGAGGAGAAACCCCGGACTTCTTGTCCAAAAACATGTTGCACCGCCTGGGCCGCCCAAACGGACCGTCCCGGGGTCAGGAGGTGCAAGGGGGGTGCCGCCACAGCGGGTTCCTACTCGAGGTAGCCGAGCGAGCGGAGGCGCTCCTTCTCCTGGGCGGAGAGGGTGATGAGGCGGGGGGCGGGTGGGTCCAACTCCTTCCATACGAAGTAGCTGGGCCCGTCACCTCGATCGGTTTCCGGGGCGGCAAGGGCGCCCTCGGGCGAGGAGGAGGGGTCGAGCCCGAAGGAGGCCGCGGGGGGGGAAAAGCCGTCCCGACCGATTCGGATTCGGTCCGGGTCCTCCGCGCCGTCGAGGAGGAGGCGAAAGCGGACCGCCCCGCCGGGCGGGACGAGGCGCAAGCGGAGGCCGCCGGAGCGGGACGACGCGAACCGAAACGAGCCGTTGTCCGCCGCTTCGAGATGGATCGGGGGGCCGGCGAGGGGAAGGAGCTCGACGATGATCCCGTCCGGATCGATCGCGCCGGTGAAGACGGCGCCCCCCTCTAGCGCCGGATCCTCCCAGACGATCCGCCAGCCCCCGCCGGGCTCCTCTTCGATACGGGCGGCGAGCGGCCGCACCTCCGGATCTTCGAGCGCGAGCCCGTCTCGGAGGAGGTCCTCCGTCTCGCCGGGGTCCGAGACGCGGTCGAAGAAGCGGAACCCTCCCGCGTCCCAGATCAGCTTTCGCGTTCCCTGGAGCACGGCGCGCCCGTAGCGTCCCTCGCGAATGGTTCCCGCTTCAAGGAAACGGGGCTCCGTCTCCGGCTTCCCGAGGAGCGAGCGTCCTCGAACCCCGGGGGGAGTCTCTGCCCCGGCCCATTCGGCGAGCGTCGGGAAGAGGTCCAGGAGGGAGACGAGCTCCGGAACCGCGGCTCCTCCTCCGCGCTCTCCCGGGGTGCGCACGATGAGCGGCACGCGGAGGACCTCGTCGAAGAAGGTGAAGGAGTGTCCCATCGATTCGTGCTCGCGGAACTCCTCCCCGTGATCCGCGGTGAGGACGACCGCGGTCCGCTCCCACTCGCCCCGGCGCTCGAGTGCGCGGAAGAGCGTGTCGAGCCATGCGTCGGCGTAGAGGACCTCCCCGTCGTAGAGGGCGACGATGTGCTCGAGGTCGCGCGCGGCGGGGATCGACTCGGGCGCGAAGAAGCGTGCGATCGTTCGGTACGATCCGTCGGCCCGTCCCGAGTACTCCGGGTCGAAGCGCCCGCGAAAAGGCTCCGGGGCCCCGTACTCCCAGTGCGGGTCGAAGAGGTGGACGAGGAGGAAGAACGGCTTCCCGCTCGTCCGCTCCTCGATCCAGCGGATCGCCTCGCCGACCACCCTCTCCGCCCGCGGCTCCCGCCCCTGGTCGCAGAGGTAGCCCGCGCCGATCCCGAAGTCCTCGAACCGATCGAACCCCGCGTCGAACCCATAGACGCGCGACGTGTAGATGTGGGAGACGAACGCGGCGGTCTCGTAACCGGCGCCGCGGAGAACCTCCGCGAGGCTTGGAAGATCCGCGCGCGGCGCGAGGTAGTCGTTCACCGCCCCGTGCTCCCAGGGAAGCCTTGATGTGAGAAGAGACGCGAAGGCCGGGAGGGTCCAGGGGGCGGGCGTGAACGCGTTCTCGTACCGGATCCCCTCGACGGCGAGCCTGTCGATCGCCGGGCTCGTGTGCCTCGGGTATCCGTAGCACCCGAGATGATCGGCGCGAAGCGTGTCGATGACGATGAGGAGGAGGTTCGGCCTCGCTTCCCGGGAGGCGCACGATCCGAGCGCGAAAAGCGCGAGAGCGAAGAGTGCGGCTCCGCCGGCGAGAGCTCTTCTCCGTGTCGCGGTGCGTCCCATCCGACCCGTCCCCGCCGGTCCGCCCCGCTCGCGCCGGTCAGTCCCTCTCGTCCTGCACCACGATCTTCCCGATCGCCTCGGCCCTCTCGCCGGCGCGGGAGGCGACGACGCGGAAAGGATACACCCCGCGGGCGACCCTGTCGCCGTCCTGATTGCGCCCGTCCCACGCGCCGGGGTTCTCGTTGTACCCCGCCCGGCCGGAGAGGGAGGGGAGGACGCGGATTCTTCGGCCGGTGATGGTAAAGATCTCAACCTTTACCTCGTCCGCGGGAAGGGAGAGCTGGTAGTAGAAGCCGGCCCCCTCCATCGCCGGGTTCGGGTGGACGAGCGGGTCGACGATGCGGAGCTGGTTCTCCACTCGGACCTCCTTGGAAGCGGAGAACGCGCCCGCCCGGAAGGCGACCGTGTGCACTCCGCCCCCGGCCTCCATGGCCGCCGTCGCGATCCAGCGGCCGCTTCCCTCGCGGCGGAGGCTGTCCGTCTCGATCGGGACGCCGTCGAGGAGGAACTCCGTCTCCGCGGCGGGGAGATCGCCCGGAAAGTCCGCCGCCGCGCGAAGGGTGCTCGTCGAGGCGACGAAATCCCCGTCCTCGATCGATGCCCCGCCGACGGCGAGCGTGATCGGGAGCGTTGCGCGGAGGTGGAAGACCGACGAGACGGCTCCCGCGTGCGCCTCGAGGCGGAGGTCGCCGGTGTCGTTTCCGAGCGCGGGGCGGTACGTGATCCGCCGGACGATCCGCCCATCGATCGTGTCGAGCGCGGTCTCGTAGGAATCCGCGGGGACACGGTTCTCGCCTGCGAGCACGCGGACGGAATCGATCGTGAGCCCCGGCCGCGCCTCGATCCGCCCCTCGATCGCCGGCGGTGTCCCGTCCAGATGTCCGAGGAGGGCGTGCCCGCTCGAGACCTCCGCGCCGTCCACCGACGCCTTGATGAGGATGCCCGATTTCGTCACGCGGACGGCGAACGTCTTTTTCAATCCGCCGACCGACACGGCGATCTCCTGGTCCCCTTCGGCGAGGGCGAGGTCCGCCTCCGCCGCCCAGGAGGAGTCGCTCGTGCGGTAGAGCGTGTCGGCGGAGAAGACGGCCCCCCCGGCCTCCGCGCGGACGTCGGAGAGCTCGAGCGGGACGTCCGCGGCGATGTCGACGCGGAGCCGGCACGACGACGGCACGACGAGAGACTCCTCGTGGGCGACTCCGTCGAAGGAAGCGCGGATCTCCGCGTGCGTCCGGAGCGTGTGCGTGAGGCGCGTCCTCCAGAGGTCGGTGATGCGGACCTGGATGTCTCGGAGGCCTTCCTCCTGGGGCCGCTCGTAGAGAACGGTCCAGACCCAGCGGTTGGTCGTGGGGTCGACGCCCCTCTCGACGGAAAAGAGCGTGTCGTTGATCGGCGAGCCGTTCTCGAGGATGACGATGCTCCCGTCCGGCACGTCCACCTCGCCCGACGCGCGCGCCTCGAGCCTCCAGGGGGACCCGTCCGCCGCGGGGAGGAGGGTCGAGCCGTCCCGGACCGTGTCCCCAGCCGCCGTCACGACGAGAGCGGGTTCCCTCGGCCCGATGCGGAGCGCGGGATCCCCGAGGATCGTGAACCTCCGGACCGGCCCTGCCTGCCCGCTCGCGAACGAGTAGTCCACCATCCCCGTGGTGAGGACCTCGCCGGCGGTCCTCTCGTAGCCGCCGCCGCGGGCCTCTTTCGCGCCCTCCCGGACGGGGAACCACCGGGCGAGGACATACCGGTTGAGCTGGATGTTCGGGTCGAGGTACTCGAGCCCGGTCGAGCCGTAGGTGAGGACCCCGCCCCTCTCCGGCATGAGGATCATGTTCTCCCCGAGTGCGTCGTACCGGAACGAGTAGAAGACCTCGAACTCGGAGATCGAGCATCCGAAGGCGAGGAAGATGTAGGGGGGCGCCCCGATCTCCGAGTGGTCGTCGAGGTCGGTGTGATACTGGCCGGTGAAGGCGGTGTCCTTTCCGTGGACGAGGAACAGCTCGTGGGTGAGCGAGGTCCGGTTGCCGTGCCCCTGGAAGTTGACCATCGAGACCCCGGTCCGGTTCAGGAGGTCGAAGAAGCGGGGGGTGACCCCCTCGACAGGGTCCCGGGTGAGGTCCATCACGCA
>JBDRFQ010000373.1:0-2047 GCA_043818685.1 Candidatus Eiseniibacteriota bacterium | reverse complement strand
TGAAGGAGCTGGAGGAGGAGCTGTTGAAAAAGCAGTCCCCGCGGGGAGGATAGCATGCGCATCCTGGTCGTCGAGGATGAGCGGAAGGTCGCCTCGTTCATCAAGAAGGGGCTTGAGGAGGAGTCCTACGCGGTGGATGTGGCGTCCACGGGCCCGGAGGGCGAGTATCTCGCCCTGGCGACTCCCTACGACCTCATCGTTCTGGACCTGATGCTCCCCGGCAAGGATGGGGGTGGAGGTGTGCCGCGTCCTGCGTGGGAAAAAGGTCACGGCGCCCATCTTGATGCTCACGGCTCGGGATTCCCTCGACGACAAGATCAAGGGGTTCGACAGCGGCGCCGACGACTACCTGACGAAGCCCTTTGCGTTCGAGGAGCTCCTTGCCCGTGCGCGTGCGCTCTTCCGGCGCGGAGCGAGCGTCGGCGTTCTTCCTCTGGAGGTGGGCGAGCTCTCTCTCGATCGCGCGAGGCGAATCGTACGGAGGGGGGATCGGGAGATCCCTCTTACCCACCGGGAGTTCGCGTTGCTCGAGTTCTTGATGCGCCGCGTGGGGCACGTGCTCTCTCGATCCACGATCGCCCAGCACGTCTGGGGCTTGGACTTCGACACGGAAAGCAACGTCATCGAGGTGACCGTGAGCCATCTTCGCAACAAGGTGGATCGCGGCTTCCGCAGGCAAATGATCCAGACGGTCCGAGGATTCGGATACGTCCTTCGCGAGGAGGAGAGGTGCACTGGTCCGCGACGACGAGGACGCCGAGCCTGAACTACCTACGTCCGGAGTCTTGTTTTTTCGCGAGGATTCTCATGACAGAGACCTCTGACGTCGTTCGAGGGTAGGGTGCGGAGCCGATCACCGTGTCCGAGTCGTCCAACCCGTTGATCAGTAACTTCATCGAGCGCGCGTGGAGGGCCGGGAAACTTGCAAGCTCCGACGTCGTCCAACCGGCGCGGCGCCTGCCTGCCGGCAGACAAGGCGCCGCTGCGCCATCACCCTTTTGTTTGCGGCTCCGCCGCGCTGGGGAGGAGATTCGTCATCCTCTCCCTCCTCGTGTTCGCGGGGCTCCTGCTGGCGAGTCCCGTGACCTATCTCCTCCTCTCGCGAGCGCTCAACAGGCAGCTGGATGCGTATCTCGTCACCCTCGCGCGGGCGGTCGAGCAGCGGTTCCTGCGCGGGGCCGAAGGCGCCTTCGAGGCCGACGGTTCGAGCCTGGAGGCCGACGCCCACGCGCCGCGCCACTTTGTCGTCGTGGGCCCGTCCGGAGGCCCACTGTGGAGCGACGGGGAGGACGGGCTGCTCCTCCCGGAGGCCGCCGCACGCGCGCGCCGCACGCTCGAACCGGTCTACGACGACGCTCACTTCGCCGCCGACTCGCTGCGCATCGTCGAATGGCCCTTCGCAAACGAGGAGGGGGAGATCCTCGTCGCCGAGGTCGGCGCCTCCGAGGCGCTCACGCAGCACATGCTTCGGAGGGGGATCCTGATCGCAGTGGGCGTGGGGTTCGTCGCCTGTCTTCTCCTCGCCGTGGGAAGCCTGTTTCTCGCGCACCACATCTTCTCGCCGATCGCGCGGATCGTGAGTCAGGTCGAGCGGATCGGCGAGGCCAGCCTCGCCGAGCGGCTTCCCGCGCGGGGCACGGACGACGAACTGGAGCGCCTCATCACTGTGGTCAACCACATGCTGGACAGGATCCAGCGGGCCTTCGAGAGCCAGCGGAGGTTCTCGAGCGACGTGGCGCACGAGATCCGCTCGCCGCTCACGGCCCTGCGGGGGCAGATCGAGGTGGCCCTCCGGAAGGAGAGGTCCGCGAAGGAGTATCGGCAGGTCCTCGACGACAGCCTCGAGGAGATCCTGCGCATCGCCCGTCTCGCGGAGAACCTCATGAGTCTGGCCAAGGTGGATGCCGGGGTGCTCGCGATCGAGCGCGTAGAGGTGGATCTTCACGAGGTAGTTTCCCGCGCGATGGCGCGCGGCAAACCGCAGGCGGACGAGAAGGATATCCGCATGGTGCTGCACGGCCAGGAGTCCGTCGTCGTCAGCGGAGAG
>JBDRFQ010000372.1:0-3142 GCA_043818685.1 Candidatus Eiseniibacteriota bacterium | reverse complement strand
GCCGGTCATCTCGTTCAGCATCCCCACGGTCTTCAGAAACGAGTCGTGGATCCGGTGAACGGGGGCGTCCCCTCCGATCGAACCGGCCGATCGCTTGAGATAGGAAAGAAACAGAAAGAAAGCGTGTTCGGAGTCGGTGGTCCCCTGGATCGCGCGGCGGAACTCCGGATTCAGCTCGCCCATCAGCTCCCGTCGGAGGGTGTGGAAGTTCTCGATCGTTCCCGAATGGGCGAAGACCCAGCCTTGGAAACCGAACGGATGGGTGTTGCGTAGGTCGGCCCTCCCGACGGACCCGGTGCGCACGTGGGTGATCAGCCCATGGGTGTAGATCGCGGCTGCCTTCGGGTCGAAGGAGAAGCTCTCCTGGTTCGCGATCGTTCTTCTGAAGACCACGGGTTCATCGGGCTGGAAGACCGCGGCTCCCCACCCGTTGGCGGGATCGAGGTTCCGTCCCCCCAGGGAGCGCTCGCGCACGAGCGCCTGTTGCGAGCGGACGAGAGCGCAGTCGACGCGGGTCGGTTGGGAAGCAAGGAAGCCGTAAAGTCGGCACAAGGTTCGCGACCCTCCCGGCGATGGTCAGGGCTTCGTCCCGGCCGCTCCGGATCCCCCGTGGAACGCGGAAAGGGCCCGCCTCACCCGGTCGTCGTCCGGATGGCGATCGACCCAATCCTGCATGTAGCGGATCATCTCGTTTTCCCTCGATGTCCCAGTAAGGGTGCGGACGAGGGAACCGAGGACCATCCGGTCGTCCGGAAGCAGTTCGTACGCCCGGATGATCACGTCCACCGCCTCTTCCTTACGGTCGAGCGCCTCCAGATACTCCGCTTCCTTCACGTAGCTCAGGGCGTCGTCCGGCTCGAACTCGGAGCACTTGCGAATGTGAGTGAGGGCGGTTTCCCAGTCCCGTTCGCCTTCCGCCAGGAGCGCGAGCATCCGGTGTCCCGCCAGGTTCTCGTGGGGGAAAGAGCGGATCATGTCGGTGTACTTCTCGGCGTTCTCCGAGTCGCCGGCCCTCTGGAACAGCTGGGCGAGATTGTAGAGACAGGCGTTGTAGTTCGTGAGGAGCCGGACCGTGTCGTGGTCCTTGTAGACGGTCGGATCATCGAGCCCGCGGAAGCGATAGACCCCCTCCCCGAAGTTCTTCTCCATCGTGTTCACGTTGATCGACTCCTGATCCATCCCCATGTCGATCTTCTTCACGAGCCCCTCTTGGATCAGCTTGTCCTTGACCGTCTCCTGGTCGGAGGTGGTCACGGTGATCGCGTAGTAGATGGGGCGTTCGGCGATGTTGTCGCGGATGATGATCGGCATGACGACGTCCTTGATCGTCACGATCGTCCCGTCGGGGCGGTAGTACCCGCGGAGGTTCTCGATCTCATCGTCGGAGAGCTTGATCTTGATTTTCGGCTCCTCGTGCTTGAGCTGCTTGATGTACCAGGGCGTGTTGAGGAGCGAGAGGTTGACGATGCGGACATCCTTGCGGAATCCACGCACCTCCTGGATGTACCAGAGGGGAAACGTGTCGTTGTCCCCCCCGGTGAACAGGATGCCGTTCTCTCCGAGGTCGACGAGCATGTTGTAGGCGAGGTCCTCGGCGACCCAAAATCTCGATCGATCATGTGTAAAATAATTGGCCCGGACCGCTCCGATCGGCACGGCGAGCGAGAGGATCGCCAGGGCGAGGACGATCGTCTCGCGGAGCTCCCGGCTCGCGAAGGGGCGCGCGAGCAGGATGCCGAGAAGAGCGCTCAGCCCGATTCCCATCAGCCAGGAGATCAGGACGAAGCCGGGGGTGTAGAAGTAGTCGCGGTCGCGCACCTCGAGCTTCACCCCCTTCGTTCCGTCGGAGAAGTTCAGGTAGAGGGTCATCGCGACGGTGAACAAGAGGAGGAGCGAGAGGAAGTAGAGCCCGAGCTTCCGGTCGCGTTTCCAGATCGCGAAGAGCCCGAGCAGGGTGAGCGCGGAGAGAAAGACCGTCAGCAGCGAGAGCCGCTCCGGGAGCCACTGCCCCTTCAGGTGATACCAGAAACCGATCCGGTGGAAGTCGCCGAACTGGTTCGTCCAGCTCCCCTTGCGGGTGAACATCAGCTCGAACATCGATTTGTCCGAGTACTGCTTCCGCTCGAGGAACATCTTGAAGTTCTTCCAGTTCTCGGGATTGTTCTCGTTGATCGCCGGTTTCTGGGCGGCGCGGATCGGCACGTAGCCGTACAGCGAGTAGCCGAGCATCGCGGCGAGCAGGAGGAATCCGCCCAGGCCGAGGGTCTTCTTCCGGTCCGGCCTCGCGACGAGGTACGCCGCGAGGAAGCAGAGCGCGCACGCGATCGGCGTGGCCCAGAGGAAGAAATCGACCGAGTAGACGACGGACATGAGGATGATGAACACCGCCCAGAAGACGGGGTTCTTGATCCGCTCCCGGTCGACGAGGAAGAGGAGCATGAAGATCGGTATGATCGGGAGAAACGCCTGCATGTGGTTCGTCGCGCCGAGGAAGAGGAGGAACGACTGCAGGACGAGAATCCTGTTTCCCTGCGGAGTCTTGGCCCGCTCGATCCAGACGAGCGTGAGCCAGACGAGAAGCGCGACGAGAAGAAGCGTGAGTCCGTAGACCTCCGCCTCGATGGCGTTGTACCAGTAGGTCGATCCGAACGCCATCGCCAGGGACCCGAGGACGACGCCGGCATAGAGCACGACCGCGTCGACCGTTCTCTCCTCCCGCCCCCTGATCCGGCGGATGATCCGCGCGAGCGCGAGAGCGCAGAACCCGACCGCGAAGGCGCTCGAGACCGAAGTGAAGAGATTCAGAACGAACGCGGTGTCCCCGAACGGAATGAGCGAAACCACGCGCCCCATCATCACGAAGAGCGCGGCCCCCGGCGGATGCGGGATGCCGAGAATGTAGGCGCAGGCGGTGAACTCCCCGCAGTCCCAGAACGGAACGCCGCGCCCGGCGGCCAACACGAAGATCACCCCCGAGACGAGGGTGACGATGAGGGCGACGAGGAAGTCGAGCCGCCGCCCGTAGGTGAGCGTGCCGTCGTGGCGGTCCTCGGGCGGCCTGGCCGTCTTCTCCGCTGCTTTCCGGTTCCCTTCCCGCTGGGCTCCCTCTGCGCGCCCGGCGGCCTCGCGGTTGTCTCGCTTC
>JBDRFQ010000371.1:0-2647 GCA_043818685.1 Candidatus Eiseniibacteriota bacterium | reverse complement strand
CGAGCCCCGCGGTGCCGGAGAGAACGAAGAGGATCAGCACCATCGCGGCGGCGCCCCCTCCGACGGAGCCGGGAGCCGCCGGAGTCGCGCCCGAAGCGCTCGCGCGCGGGTCCCGCCCGGAGGACGCTCCGGAGGATCGGCTCGGGTTCTGCGGGGGTCCGTCACCTTTGCGGGCCACGCGCGCGTTCCTCCCGCCTTCCGTGCGGGTTTCTGGGCTCTGTATGGCGTTGCCGCCAAACGAGATGAGTGCTCAGGACGAGCTCGGTCGTCCGCTCACGATCGTACCCCGGGCGCTCCCCTCCGTCCAGCCTCATGTGACCCTAATTCAGTGCCTGGCTACGAATTGCGGGCTGCGAATCGCGGGGCACCGAGGTCCGGCCGCACGCGCCCACGTTCCCGTTGACAGCGGCCGGGCGGCATGGTAGCTTGAAACCGATCCGCAGCACCATTCGCTTTTGCCGGACAACAGGTTAGCGGAATTAGGCCTTCTCCGACATCGGGCGGGCGTTCGGCCCGCCGGCCTTCCGGCGTCATCGCGGGGATTGCCGACCTCGGACCGCCGGATGATCCCTCGGGCCGACTGGAGGCTCCCCGGCCGCGATGGAAAGAAGCTTCCCGAGAGAAGTCGACGCGCTCGAGGATCTCTTTTCGTTCGTCGACGGCTTTCTCACCGCTCACGCCGTTTCCCCCGACGCCGCGTTCGCGACACGGCTCGTGGCGGAGGAGCTCTTCACCAATTTCGTTCGGCACAACCGCGGCGGGAAGAACCCGATCCTCCTTCGCCTCGACATGAGGGGCGGGAGCCTGATCGTTCAGCTGGAGGATTCCGGCGTCGATCCGTTCGACCCCTCCTCCGTCGACAGGGTGGACACCGCCCGGCCTCTCGACGAAAGGGAGCCGGGAGGCCTCGGCATCCATCTCATCCAAGAGGTCTTCGACGACCTGCGATACGAGTACGAAGACGGAACGCTCCGTGTCACGGCGGTCAAGCACTTGGAGGGAAGGCATGTTTAGCATCAAGCGAGCCGCGGACGGTCGTGTTTTCCTTTCCGGACGGCTGGACGCATCCCAGGCGGAGGCCGCCGCCGTGTTTCTGGCCCGGGTGACGGAGTCCTGCGACGTGGACCTCGCGGAGCTGGATTACATCTCCAGCGCCGGCCTCGGGGTTCTCCTGGGCGCACAGAAGAGGCTGAGGGATTCCGGTCACGGGCTGAGGCTCCACGGCATGAGCGGCCACATCCGGGATCTGTTTCGTGTGTCGGGCCTCGATCAGGTGTTCGAGATCTTCTGAGAACTCGGACGCGCCGGCGCCAACTTTCTTCCGCCTTGCATGTATTGTGTGATGGAAACCGACGCGAAGATTGTCGAGAGATGCCTCCGGGGCGAGAGGGCCGCTTTCGAGGTCCTTGTGGACCGGTACGAGAAGCTCGTGTACAACATCGCTTATCGAACGCTCGGAAACCTCGAAGACGCCGCGGACGTCACGCAGACGGTGTTCGTCAAGGTGTTTGAGAGGCTCGACACCTTCGACCCTTCCCGTAAGTTCTTCAGCTGGATCTTCCGCATCTCCATGAACGAGTCGCTGAACCTGGTCAAGAGACGGAGACGCGAGGTGGACCTCGATCCGGAGATCTTGGCCGATGACCCGAACCCCGAGGAGCTCGCCGCGGCATCGGAGGCGAGGGAGATCCTCCGTCGCGCGCTCCCCGAACTCCACTCCGATCTGCGCGCCGTCATCGTTCTGCGGCACTTCGAAGGGATGTCCTACCGGGAGATCGGGGAGGTCCTGGGAATCCCCGAGAAGACCGTCAAATCGAGGCTTTTCAGCGCGCGCCACGCGCTCCGGCGCAGTCTCGTTCGGCTCGGAGTCGGCGAATGATCCCGGACAAGATGATCGAGTACATGAACGGAGAGATCGACGGAACGAACTCCGATTCGGAGAGCGCGGCGCTCCGCGAGTTCCTCCGCTCCAGCGAAGAGGGCCGCCGCTACCTCGAGGGCCTCCGGCGGATCGGGGAGGCGTTCGAGGCGCCCGAATCGGTGGAGCCGCCCCCGGATCTGCGGGAGAAGATCCTCGCGTCCGCCGAGGGGGCGCGCACCCGCTCCCGCGAGGGGAGGGAGGCCCGGCGCCTTCTCCCCCGGTCGGGCGTCCGCTCCCGTGGCGGCCTCGTGTTCTCGTTCGCCGGGGGCGCGCTCGCCGGCATCCTCCTTTTCTCGCTCCTCACCGGTTGGATCGGCGAGGAGGCGCGGGAAAACGAGGACCGGCTCTACGGTACGCTCGGATTCCTTGACATGGAAAGAGATCACCTCCGACCCCTGCGGTTCGAGAACGGCCCGGTCGTCGGGTCCGCGTGGACCACGGTTTCCGACGGGCGCCGGGTCGTCGCGATCGAAATCGGAGCAGAGGAGGAGGTCACCGTCGAGGTCAGGGCCGGCGAAGGGCGCCGTTTCACGGGCGCGAGCTTCCCGAAGGCGGGTGCCTCGCGGGCCGAGATCGACGGCGAGCGCGCGGCGTGCGCGGTCGAAGGCGGATCGTGCCTCTGCGTGTTCGCCCTCGAGGAATCGGACGAATCCGGCTCGCCGCTCCTGCTGACGATCGCGGGCGCCGCCGGAACGATCTTCGAGGATTCGATTCGGACCGAGTGAT
>JBDRFQ010000370.1:0-3692 GCA_043818685.1 Candidatus Eiseniibacteriota bacterium | reverse complement strand
TTCTCCGGAAGGCGCGGGACCGGAGGCTTCCTTGAAGGCGAGACGGAAAAACCCGAACGCCGGGGCGCGGAGCGCGACAGGGATCGGGCTCGTTCTCCTTGCCGCCCTGATCCTTCGCCTCGTCTATCTGTGGGAGTCGAGAGGAAACCCGTTCTTCGATCAGCCGGTCATCGACGCCGCCGAGTATTTCGGGTGGGCGCGAACGATCGCGGGCGGCGAGTGGCTGTGGACCCGCGTGCACATTCACGGCCCCGGCTATCCCTATCTTCTCGCGATCCTCATCCGTCTCGGGGGCTCGTTCGGCACGTTCTACCTCGTGCAGCACCTCCTCGGGGCGGCGATTCTCTTTCTTCTGTACGACACGGGGAGGGTCGTCGCCGGGAGATCGGTCGGTCTCGCCGCGGCCGTTCTGGCCGTCCTCTATCCCCGGTTTCTCTTTCTCGAAAGCCTCCTTCTCGCGGAAACGCTCGCGACCTTTCTGAACCTGCTTCTCCTCCGCGCCGCCGCCGGCCTCGCGACTCGCCCGGCGCGGCCTCTGCTCTGGGCCGCGGTGGGGATGCTCGCGGGCCTCTCGGCGGCGACGCGCCCGACGATCCTCGCGGTCCTCCCCGTCCTGCTCTATTGGGCGTACAGGTCCGGCCCAAGGGAGGAGGGGGTCCGGCGGGCGGGCGCGGTTCTCGCCGGCGTCGTGCTTCTCGTCGCGCCGGTCTTTCTTAGGAACGCGGAGATCGGCGATCCGGTTCTCATCCAGGCGAACGGTGGGATGAACTTCTACATCGGAAACCGCGCGGGCGCGGACGGGCTCGCCTCGGTTGCTCCGGGGACTGAGTGGAACGCGATCGAGCGCATCGCCACGGAGGCCGGCGCGTTTCGCGAGGTCGATCGCGACCGCTACTACTACAGGAAGACTCTCGAGGAGATGGGGCGGGAGCCCTTGCGCGCGGCCGGGCGCGCGGCGAAGCGCTTCCTCCTCTTCTGGGGCGGATGGGAGGTCGAGATCGGCCAGGACTTCGACTTCTACCGCGAGAGGTCCGGCGTTCTCAAGCTCCTCTTTCTCCCGGCGGCGATCCTCGCGCCCCTCGCCCTCTACGGAGTCCTCCTCGCGCTCCGAGCGGGGTGGACGAAGAACCTCCCTCTCCTCGTGCTGCTCTCCTACCTCGCGGCTGTTCTCCCCTTTCCGTACGCGTCACGCTATCGCATGCCGGTCTTCCCCGTGCACATTCTCTTCGCCGCGGCCGCTCTTCTCCATCTCGCCGGAAAGGAGCGATCCCTCGCGCGCTGGTGGAAAACGGCCGGCGCTCTGGCCGCCCTCTTTCTCGTTCTCAACCTCACCCCGATCTCTCTCCCCGAAGCGAGCATCGTCCGGGTCCATCTCCATCTCGGCAAGATGCTCTACGATCGTGGGGACCCGCGCGGCGCGCTCGCCGAGTACGACCTCGCGCTCGATCGGGACCCGGAGAGCGCCGACGTGTGGAACAACGTCGGGCTCGCCAGGGAGGAGCTCGGCGACACGGACGGGGCTCTCGAGGCGTACCGGAGGGCGCTCCGCTTCGCTCCCGATCATGGGAAGGCGCGGGCCAACCTGGCGGGGATCTACTTCCACAGGGGGGAGGCCGACTCGGCCCTCGCGGAGATGCGGCGGGCGGTCGAGGCGGAGCCGCGAAACCCCGAGTTCCTGAACAACCTCGGCGCCCTGCAGCTGCAGGGGGGAGCGCTGCGGGAGGCTTTGGAGACGCTGGAGCGGGGGGCGGGCCTCGCGCCGCGGAACCGCGAGGTTCTCTTCAATCTCGGGCGCGCGTACGAGCGGGCCAACCGGTTCGAGGACGCCGATCGGGTCTTCCGCCGGCTCGTTTCCATCGGGGAGACGAAGGAGATCCGTCTCCAGCTCGGCTACGTGGCGGAGAAGCTGGGACGGCCGGAGACGGCCCTCGCCGAGTACCGGCGCGCGCTCGAGATCGACTCGGAGTATCCCGACGCACAGAAGAGCCTCGGGGTCTTTCTCCTGCGCGCGGGGAACAAGCGGGAGGGGATCCCCCTGCTGGAGAGATACCTCGAACACCGGCCGTCCGACGGCAGGATTCGCGAGCTTCTACGAAGGGCGAAGCGGTAGCGCAACGCTCCGCCGCCGGCCCCCGATCTCCCGAAATCGATGCCGGTCGCCGGCGGTACGGGAACAGCGGTGCCGGGCTACGAATCTGTGGGCCGCATTTCGCAGCCTGGCGCCGAATTCCGAGCACCGAATTCCGGCTGGTCCCCTCCTCGGCCGGGCCGGCGTGCTCTCAGACGTTGACCGGTTCCTCTTCCTTCTCTCGTATCCACTCGTTCAGGCGCGTGCGCTCGAACCGCCACTGGTTCATGATCTTCTTCGCCGGAAGAACGCCCGCCCGGGCGAGGCGGTAAACCGACTTCCGGCTGAGACGCAGATAATCGGCGACCTGTTCCGCGGTCAGTATCTCTCGTTCCATGGATTCCTCCTTTCTTTCGCCGGGCCTCCCTCTCCCTTCTTCTATCGGCAAGCGGGGAGAAACGGCTTAGAGCGCTTCCGTTCGCCGCGGATCTCCCCTCGGGGGAGAGCGAGGCCTGCGGGCTCCCCGGCCGGGCCGAGGAACGCACGAATCGGCCTCGATCGGCGAGAAAACGCCCTGCTTCTTCTCGTCTTCTCCGGGCGCGGGGAATCACGGGAGGAAGGGCTCCGCGGTTCGGCGAGGGTCTTTCGCTCCCGCGCCGAAGTGCCGAAACTCCAAGCAGAGCAGGTCCTTCCGGGCGGGGCGGGCCTTCGCCCGGCCGGCAGGGAATGGGACTGCTTCATTGCTTTACGGTCGAATGAGACTGGAGAGTGCCGCTGATGACCACGAACAACGAGATACGCATCGACGCGCGCGGTATGCGCTGCCCGCGGCCGATCGTCGAGCTGGCCAAGGCGAGACGGCAGGCGCGGCCGGGCTCCGTCATCGTGATCACCGCCGATGATCTCGCCTTCGAGAGCGATGTGAAGGCGTGGTGCGAGACGACATGTAACGAGCTGAAGAATCTGGAGAAAAACGGGGCCGTTGTCATCGCGACGATCGAGCTGATGGCGGGATTCTAGCTTGGAGCTTCGAATCGTAGACCCGGCGCGCGTGAGCGATCTCGAGACGAGGGTCGCCGCCATCGAAAAGAACCGGCAGCGCCGGGGAGAGGAGAAGAGCGACTCGGTCTTCATCGTTTGCTTCAGTTGCGAATGGGATCGTCTCTTCGCCGCGTTCACCATCGCGAACGGAGCCCTCGCCCTCGGCCAGGAAGTGCACATGTTCTTCACGTTCTGGGCGACGGCCGCCTTGCGGGACTCGAGGAAAGCGTGCGCGAACAAGTCGCTCATGAACCGGCTTCTCGGGAGGTTCCTCCCCCGCGGGGCAGAGAACGCGCCCCTCTCGAAGATGAACTGGGGGGGCTTGGGGAAGCTGTTCCTCGGGTCCCGCATGCGGAAGCACGGGATCGGCGGCCTCGACGAGCTCATCGAAAGGAGCCGGGAGATGGGGGCCCACTTTCATCTGTGCGAAACCTCGGCGGCCCTTCTCGGGCTCGAGTGCAAGGACCTCATCGGAGAGGGCGGCATCGACCCATGCGGGGTGGCGACTTTTCTCGCAAACGCCATGAAGGGACGGATGGTTCTCTTCATCTAGAGGCTGGCGGCATGCGTCCGGTGTTTCGGG
>JBDRFQ010000369.1:0-14976 GCA_043818685.1 Candidatus Eiseniibacteriota bacterium | reverse complement strand
GTGCTCCTCGGGCATTTCCGACCCGACGCCGAGCAGCCGGAGCGTGAGGAGCGACGCGCCGTTCGTGACGGCGATCTCCGGGTAAAACATGATGTAGAAGAGGCGAAGAACGGGGGCGAGGTTGAGAGCGAGCCCGAAAGGCTTGCGGATCGCGAGGGACTTCGGGGTGATCTCTCCGAGGACGACGTGAAGGAGCGTGATGATCGAGAATCCGGCGATGAAGGACGCCGTGTGAAGCATGGCGTCCGATTCGATTCCCGCGATGCGGAAGTGCGGTTCGAGAAGGCGCGAGACGAACGGCGCGCCGATCCAGCCGAGCGCGAGGCTCGCCAGGGTGATGCCGAGCTGGCACGCGGTAAGATACGCGTCGAGGTGGCGGAGCACGAAGAGCGTGATCCTGGCGCGGCGTCCTCCCCTGCGGGCCCGATCCTCGATCGGGGCCGCAGGGACCTTGACGATGGCGAACTCGGCGGCGACGAAGAACGCGTTCAGAAGAACGAAGAAGAACACCGCGAGGATCTTGAATAACGGGTCGTCCATCGGATCCGCCTCTGGCGGCTATACCTCCTCGGGAGTCATTCCGATCGCGAGAATGCTGCAGGCGACGATCGCGCGAAGGCCGAGCTCGTTCGCTCTCTCGAGAAGCTCGTCGCTCTCCGCGCCCGGGTTCACGTAGACCTCCCGCACCTTCTTCTTCGCGATCTCCTCCAGCAGGCGGACGCCCACTTGGGGCGGAACATACAGGGAGGCGATCTCGACCTCCCCTGGGATGTCGCGAACGGACTTGAACGCCGGAATTCCTTCGACCTCGGGGGCGTTCGGCGTCACCGGATAGACGCGATAGCCCTGCTTCACGTACGCCCGCACCGCCTTGTTCCCGTACTTCTCCCGGTTCGCCGAAGCGCCGATGATGGCGATGGTCTTTCCTTCGGTCATTGCTCCGCCTCCGGTCTTCAGGGTCATGAGCGACCTCACGAGGGTAGCACACCCGGCCCGGCGGCGGAAGACGCTTCGCCGGACGGCCGCGGGCCGGCCCGGGCGGCGCCCTCCGATTCGGCCGCCTCCTACCGAATGCCGAACCTGTCCTTCGTCGTCACGCGCTCGGCCCCTGGCGCGAGGCGGACATCCAGCGCGCGGTTGTCCACCGGGAACTCCTCCGACGGGCTCCACGAGCCGACCGCGCCGCTGTCCGTGTACTTGTACTCGACCCGCGTCCCCGCCGGGAACTCGAGGGTCACCGACCAGATTCCATCGCCGGCCTCTTCGTCTCCGTGCGTCCCGTCGTCGTACATGCGGACCTTGTTCGGGGTCCAATCGGCGAGCTCCGTCTGGTTCCCGACGATGTAGATCGCGTCCGCCACCTTCCGGCCGGCCGCGTCGCACGTGAAGAGAACCGGGATCCTCGCGCCGCCGCCCGCAGGGGCCTCCACCGCACGGGGCGCCGGCGGAGCGGCCTCCTTCGTGCCGAACACATCCCGGGTCACGACCCGCGCCTCGCCTGCCGCCGGGCGGACGTCGACCGCGCGGTTCTCAACCGGGAACTCCTCCGACGGGCTCCACACCCCCTCGGCCCCGCTGTCCGTGTACTTGTACTCGACCCGCGACCCCGCGGGGAACTCGAACGCCGCCGACCAGATTCCGTCGCCGGCCTTCTCGTCTCCCTGCGTCCCGTCGTCGTACATGCGCACCTTGTTCGGGGTCCACTCGGCGAGCTCCGGCCGGTCCCCGACGATGTAGATCGCGTCCGACACCTTCCGTCCGGCCGCATCGCACGTGAAGAGAACGGGAACCGTCTCGCCGCTTCCGCGGGCCATCGCGCCCCCGGCCTCGCGACGAACCGCCCCGCCCCCGAGGAGCGACGGGAACTCCTTCGGCATCTCCATCGCGGCGCCCGCATCGATCGCGTAGCGATAGACGTTCTCGATGTGCGTGAGGAACGCGCGGTCGAACGGCTCGTCGCCGCCCGGCGCGTTCTGGTCCGACCCGTACCACCAGAACCAGTCCGAGCCCTCGGCCGCGTACATCTCCTCCCACGCCATCGTGGCGTGGTGCGAGGGATCGCCCGGCGGCGGAAGCGGAGCGCCCGGGTCCGGCGCCGGAATGCCCGATGCTCCGAGGAAATCCCGCGTCTTCTTCAAGAGATCCCACGCGGCGTTCTCCTCCCGTTCGCCGATCCAGGTCGAGAAGGTGCCGTCGACCCAGCTCCCCGGCCAGAGGGCCTCAAGCGCCGCCATCTCGGCGATCGGGTGCGCCGGGACGCTTCTCTTCGGATTCCCCTCGATGTACTCGGAGACCGTGACCGTCACGATCTTCCGCTCGTCGTAGAGCTTCGAGAGCTTGCGGTAGAGCGCGTGGAGGAATTCCTTCCCGTCGTTGTCTCGGACGTACCACTCCCACGCGTTCTCGCCGTCGAGGATCACGGTCAGGAGGCGATCCTCCCCCTCCCCCGGCTCAGGCGCGTAGCGGAACAGTTCGCGGATGAAATCATCCGCCGCCTCCTCGCCGAAGAGGCGCTGGTAGCGGAACCCGATCCGGTCGGAGAGCCCCGTCTCCCGAAAGACGACCGCGACCGTGCCGCTTCGCCCCCCTTCCTCCGCTTCGATCCGGTAGGGGCGCCAGAGGGGCATCCCGGCCGGCGAGGATCGCCCGAGGACATGATCCGCACTCGCCATCCAGAGGATCCCGCTCTCGGCGAGGACAGGAACGATCGACTCGGAAACCGACCCCTCCCCCGGCCACATCCCGCGCGGCCGCGTCCCGAACAGACCCTCGTAGAAACGGGCCGCCTTCACGACCTGCGCCCCGGCGTCCTCCGGGTGCGAGAAGCGCTCCGGCATCGGATCGTTCGGCTGACAGGCGCGCGCGACCTCCGTGTCGTGGATGAGCGGAAGGATCGGGTGATAGTAGGGGGTCGTGAGCACCTCGATCTGCCCCTCCCGCCCCGCCGGATCGTAGAGCAGTTTTTTATGGATCGGAACGATCGAGGCGAGAACTTTGTAGGTCTCGGCGACGAGCCGGTTCGCCGTCTCCTCGGTGAAGGGCGCGCGGAGGCGGAAGGTCCCGTCCTCCTTCTCCGAGACGAGGTCCGAGAGGTCGACGACCCACCCCTCGGGGAGCGCCACCGGCCCCCGCATGAAGTCCGGGTCGAACCAGGCGAGGTAGAACCAGCACTTGATCGCGCGCTTCTCGTCGACCGTGTAGCTCCCGTCCTTCTCCCTGAGCGCGTGATACTCCGGGAAGCGCTTGATCGCGACGTCCGAGAAACCGAAGCAGTTCCAGGCGTTCTTGTGGAGAAGCCCGTCCTCGCGCTCTCCGAACCCTTCGGCGGGCGCGAGCGCGAGGTCGATCCACGGGTCGGTCTTCCCGCGCCACTTCGCGAGGAACGCTGCGGCGTCGACCCGGTTCGCGACCGGATCGACGAACGGCCCGAGCCGCTCCACGTAATAGCTCTGAAGCTGGAAGAGAAGAACCGACGTCAGGTTCACGTTGTAGTGGACGTCCGGGTACGCCTCCAGGATCGCCGCCATGTCGTAGTAGTCCTTGGTCCCGTGGGCGCGGACCCAGGGGCCCTGAAGCTCGTCCTTCGCCGGATCGAGATAGAGCGGCTGGTGCTGGTGCCAAATGATGTTGAGGTAGAGCGTCCCCTTGTCTCCCGGGTAGTCGTCGCCGAGCCGGATCTCGCGGTCCTCTTCGTCGAAGGAGACCGTGCCGTCCGGCTTCACGACGAGGAGCGAGTTGAAGCCGCCGTAGTTGTCGTCCACCTTGGTTGGGTTCTCCGGGTCCTCCTTCCAGTTGTTCCCGTCGACGACGAACTTGTAGCGGTAAACGCCGGGCGAGAGGGGAACGACGACGCTCCAGAGATCCCCTTCCCTCTCCATCGGCGTCGCCGTCGCCGACCACGCGTTCATCTCTCCGGCGAGGTTCACGCTCGAGGCCCCCGGCGCCCGGAACGTGAAGTGAATCCCGCTCTCGACCGGCTCCGGCTCCGCGGCGGCGGCCCCGATGAGGGCGAAGAGCGCGGCCGGCGCAATCCAGCATGCCAGAATCTTTCTCATGTCGATTCCCTCCCTCGAACGGACCCCTCGGGCGGCGCGATTGAAGTCGTGCGATCATTGTAGCCCGGGCGGCCCCGAAGGAACATCCTTGTCGCCCGGAGGAGCGGTGCGTCCCGGTTCTCCGTAGATTCCGGGCGGGCGCGATCCGCGCGCGCGGCGGACGGCGGGGCCGGCGAAGAAAAGTGCATTTCCCGCTTGCACCGCGCGCGGTGGATCGCTATGATCCCATCCGGCGGCGATCAGCGAGAAATCGCGCGAGCCGTTCGATTCCAAGACGGGGTGGTTCTCAGGGGTGGTTGCCGGGCTGGTGGAATCGGGGATGCCTCACGGCTCCCTCTTCACCCAGCGGGCGTAGCCCGGGCCGCCCCGTTTTCGTTCGGGCGCGGCGTTCGCCGCTCGGCGCGGGGCCGCCCGGGCGGCGGCCGCGGACCACCGGATCCGCCTCGAGACCCCGTTCAGAGCCTTCTCCCCCCTCCGTTTCTCGTTTAGCGTTTCTCGGTTCCGCGATAAGATAGGAGGATCGAGGCGAAGGATCTTTCCCGCGGGCGGGCCCCGCCAGGAGTGCGTGTATGAACACGAACGACTTCATCGAAACGGAAGACCGGTACGGCGCCCACAACTATCACCCGCTCGACGTCGTGATCGAGAGGGCCGAGGGGGTCTGGGTCTACGATGTCGAGGGCAAAAAGTACCTCGACTGCCTCGCCGCCTATTCCGCGGTGAACCAGGGCCACTGCCACCCGCGCATCCTGAAGGTCCTGCGCGAACAGGCCGCGCGCGTCACGCTCACCTCGCGCGCCTTCCGGAACGACCAGCTCGGGCCCTTCTACAAGGACCTCGTGGAAATGACCGGGATGGAGAAGGTCCTCCCGATGAACAGCGGCGCCGAGGCGGTGGAGACGGCGATCAAGGCGGCGAGGAAGTGGGGCTACACGGTCAAGGGGATCCCCGACGGGAAGGCGGAGATCGTCGTCTGCGCGGACAACTTCCACGGCAGGACGACCACGATCGTCGGCTTCTCGAGCGAGGCGCAGTACAAGGACGGCTTCGGGCCGTTCACCCCCGGCTTCAAGATGATCCCGTACGGCGATGCGAAAGCCCTCCGCGCGGCGATCACGCCGAACACGTGCGCGTTCCTCGTCGAGCCGATTCAGGGGGAGGCGGGGATCATCATTCCGCCCGCCGGCTACCTGAAGGAGGCGGCCGCGATCTGCCGCGACGCGAGAGTCCTCCTTCTTCTCGACGAGATCCAGTCCGGCCTCGGGAGGACCGGGAAGCTGTTCGCCTATGAATGGGAGGGGATCGAGCCGGACGGCCTCATCGTCGGGAAGGCGCTCTCCGGCGGCTTCTACCCGGTGTCGGCGTTCCTCTCGAGCAAGAAGGTCATGGACGTCTTCCAACCCGGCGACCACGGGAGCACCTTCGGCGGGAACCCGCTCGCCTGCGCGATCGCCCGCGAAGCGCTCGCCGTCATCCGCGAGGAGCGCCTCGTCGAGAACGCGGCGGCGCTCGGGGCCTACTTCATCGAGAAGCTCCGCACGATCCGCTCCGACCGCCTGAAGGAAATCCGGGGGCGCGGCCTCTGGATCGGGATCGAGCTCGACCGCCCGGCGCGGCCCGACTGCGAGGCCCTCAAGGAAAAGGGGATGCTCTGCAAGGAGACGCACGCCCGCACGATCCGGATCGCGCCGCCCCTCGTCATCAAGAAGGAGGAGATCGACTGGGCGTTCGAACAGGTCAGGTCCGTGCTCGAGTCCCCGGCGCTCGTGAAGGCGTAGTCGTCCGGACCCGTATCCTGGTATATCGAAGCCGGTCACCGAGACCACGCTCCCGCTCGCGAGTTTCGTAGCCGGGCACCGAATCCCGCCGAATTCCAGGCCGCGGTGCTATCATGCCCGTGGGGACGATGCGGTCGGACTCCCAGGAGGCAAGGATTGCCGCAGCTCCGCGACGCGGGCACGGGCATGTTTCGCCGATCCTACCTGTTCGAGATCCTCTCTTATGCGGTGGTCATCGCCGCCCTCCTCATCATCGGCTGGCGCCGGTGGGCGGACCCGTGGATGGACTTCGGGCGCGAGGTCCTGATCGCGCGGCGGATCTCGGAGGGGGGCCTCTTCGGGCGTGACATCCTCCACCTGTTCGGACCGCTCTCCGGACACCTGAACGGGGCGGTGTTCCGGATCGCCGGTCCGTCGCTCAGCACGCTGTTCGCGCTGAACATCGCGATTCTCCTCGCGGTCCTCGGAATCAGCCGCCGCATTTTCGGGATCATCGCATCGCGCGGCGCCGCGGTCGCGGCGACTCTCGTCTCCCTCCCGGTCTTCTTCCTCGGTCACCTGGGCCCGATCGGGAGCTTCAACTACGTCGCCCCCTACTCGCACGAGCTGGTTCACGGCTATCTCTTCGCCCTGTTGTCCCTGGCGCTCGCGCACGAGGCGCTTCAACGAGAACGCGCACGGTGGGCGCTCCTCGGCGGGTGCGCGATGGGCGCCCTCCTTCTCACCAAGTACGAGGTGGTTCTCGCGGGGTTCGGCGGTGTCGCGCTTCTCGGGGCGGCCTCGCCGAGGCGCGGGTCCGGCCGGCTCTGGGGCGCGCTCGCGGCGGGGATCGCGATCGTGCCGGCGATCTTCTTCGTCCGCTACTCGGCGGCCCTCGGCCCGGCGTGTGCCGCGGACGCGCTCTTCGGAAACGTGCGCCTCTTGTCGGGAGCGTGGACCTCCAGCTACTTCTACCTCTCGGGGATCGGGCTCGACAAGCCGGTGGAGAACCTCCTCGGCATGATCACGCGCTCGCTCGGCCTTCTTCTCGTCCTCTTCCTCCTCTATTCGGCGGGGAGGGTTCACCGGCGTTTCCTCGGCGAGCGGCGATCGTCCGTTCTCTCCGCGGCCTTTTTTCTTCTCTTCCTCCTGCTCGGACTGAAGCGCCTCCCCATGCTCGACCTCGCGCGCGTCCTCCCGATCGCCGCCGGCCTCGTCCTTTTCAGGTCGTTCCGATCGTGGTCCCAGACGACCGACGCGCGGTGGCGCCTCGCTTCCGGGTATGCCCTCTTCTCCCTCCTGCTTCTATCCAAGATGATTCTGAACCCCCGGTTCTTTCAGTACGGCTTCGTCCTCGCCGCGCCCGCGACGGCGTGCTTGATCCTCGCCCTTCTCGATTGGGTGCCGCGCGCGGTGCGGGAGCGCGAGCCGGTCTCCGCCCGCGCGATCCGGGCGGGAATCGCCGGGGTCCTTGCGGCGCTCATGGTCAAGTGCGCGGTCTTCTCGTGGGACGGATTTCGGTCGCAGGACCAGCCGATCGGCTACGGGCCGAACCGGTTCTTCGTCTGCTCCGAAGGAAACCCGAAGGGGAACTTCGTGCTCGCTCACGACCTCGTCCGGAAGCACGTTCCTCCCGAGGCCTCGCTCGCCGTCCTTCCCGAGGGGGGCCTCCTCAACCAGGCGACGGGCCGGAGATCCCCCCTCTCCCTGCCGACCCTGATGCCCGCCGAGTTCCTCTTGTTCGGCGAGGAGAGGGTTTTCGAGGAGGTCGTGCAATCGTCTCCCGACTACATCCTGATCAACAACCGCTTCACGCCCGAGTACCGGATGATCGGCTTCGGCTTCGATTTCGGAACGCGGCTCATGAAGTGGATTCAATCCGAGTACTACCCGGTGGACGGCTACGGCACCGTGCCGCTCGAAATCGGGAAGCAGGGGGGCGTCCTTCTCAAGAGGAGAGCGAGCGCCGGACGGGGGGAGCCCGGCGCGCACGAGCCCGGCGGAAAGCCGTAGCCCGGCATCGAACCCACCAATTCACACCGGATGCAGACGAATTCAGAAGCACCAAACCGAATTCAGACGCCGAATTCAAGCGAAACCGCTTGTGGCACGCCGGGAGGTGCTGCTAGTGTCGTGTCCCAGAAACACCTTGTCAATCTGGGTGAGTCATCGTGGGCCCCGGCAAGGCGCGACGACGAATGCGTATCAAAGAGATACGCCGAGGAGGAGCAACGCAGCCGGGGGCCGCGAGGGCCGACCAGAGGGGAGGGTGTTTCTGGGACACGAGTTTCAAATGGACGCGCTCGAATGACTCGATTCGCGTCGACCCGGGCAAACCTCCGCCACAGGAAGGTGAGGTGAGCGCCCGGCTCTGCCGGGGAGCCCCCAAATGAAGAGCCGGAACCCCGCGGTACGCTCGGTCGCCCTGGCACTCGTGGACGCTCTGGGGCTGGCTCTCCTCCTGGCATTTCTCGAGGTTCTGCTTCATTCAGGTGTCCGCGAGCTGGTCCGGCCTCCGCTCGTGGAGGGCGGCCGCACGCTCGGTTGGCTGACCCTCGCCTATGCCCTCGCCGTGTTTCCCCTCTCCCTGGCCGTTCGATCGCGCGCGGCGCTCGCCGCCGTCGTTGTCCTCGGTGCGACGGTCCTGCAGGGGGGACTTCTATTCTATCGAGCCCCGGCCGGCACGGATCGGGCGGGCGTCCTTCTGCCTCTCGCCGGCCTCGTGGCCGCGGTCGCCCTGCTCTGGCTTCTCCATCGTCTGCTGAAGCGCTCTCGCGTCCTGCTCCGGACAAACAGGCTCCTTGCCGCGGGCGCCGCGGCGCTCATTCTGATCTCGTTCGCGGCCCCCCTTCCGCGTCCGGAAGCGCCCGGCGAATGGCCTCCGGCCCCGGCGGGGGGAACCGCCGGAGATAGTTCGCCCCCAAACCTTCTCCTAATCACGCTCGACACCGTGCGGGCCGATCGCCTCCCGTCCTACGGGTATCGGCAGTCGCGCACCCCGAACCTCGATCGCCTGGCCCGCGAGGGGGTCGTGTTCCGCCGCGCCGTCGCTCAGTCCTCGCTGACACCCGTCTCTCACGCTTCGATCCTCACCGGTGTCTACCCAATCCGCCACGCGGTGCGCACCTTCGGCCAATCCCGGGTGGTCTCGCAGATTCCTCTTCTCTCGGAGATTCTCCAGCGCCAGGGGTGGCTGACCGGAGCGATCATCGCCTCAGGAGCGCTCGACGCCCGCTTTGGCCTTTCGAGGGGTTTCGATGTGTATCATCTGGTGAGAGCTCCCCGGAAATACCCGTTCATGCGGGCATTCCGGGGGCTTCTTCCCCAAGTGCTCAGCCGGGCGGGTCTCGTGAAAGACCGAAGCCTCTACCGCAGATGCCGTGAGATAACCGACGATGGGCTGCGCTGGCTGGACAAGTACGGGAGCAGGCCCTTCTTTCTCTGGGTCCACTACTTCGACGCCCACGATCCCTATCTGCCCGAGGTGGCGAGTCGTCGCCCGGGCCGTCATCCCGGCACGCGCTGGTCGGATCGGTTCAAGATGTGGTTCGCCTACGACAGCGAGATCGTCGGCGTCGATGAGCAGATCGGCCGCCTCCTCGACGCCCTGTCGGCCAAAAACAGCCTGGACCACACGGTCGTTGTCGCCGTCTCCGATCACGGGGAGGGGCTCGGCGATCACTCCTACCTCGGCCATACACGGCGCCTGTACCAAGAGCAAGTGCACATCCCGATGATTGTCCGCTATCCCGAGCGATTGCCCCCCGGATCCGAGGTCGATTCGCAGGTTCTGAGCGTGGACATCCTCCCGAGTCTTCTCGAGCTCTTCGAGATCGAGCCACCTCCCCTGCTCGACGGGCGGTCGTTTCTCCCGCTCATCGGGACCGGGCGCGCCCCCGATCGCGTTGCCTTCTCGGAGACCCTGCAGCCGTCGGATTCCACCGCCAAGCTGCTCGCGGTCTCGGACGGACGGTACAAGCTCATCAGGTCTCTCTCCGGAGAGACCGCTTCCGTTTTCGATTTGCAGGAGGATCCCGGCGAACGACACGACATCGCGGCCGAGCGGCCCGATCTCGCCGTCAGGTTGGGGGAGTTGCTGGATCGCTATCTGAAGATCGACGCGCCAGCCGGCTCGCGGCCCGAACAGGGCGCGATCACGGACGAGCAGAAGGAGGAGCTCCGTGCGCTCGGCTATCTCGAAGACTGAACGGGCGCCGCGCGAAACAGGCCCCCGGAAGCCTCCGGTCCCGGCGATCCTCGCGGCCCTTCTCTTCGTTGCGTGCATAGGCTGCAACCAGCGAGAGGCTCCCTACTCCAAAGAGGAGACCGGCAGTACGGCCCTCTCTCATGGAATCGCCTTCCGGGACGTCAGCGAAGAGGCGGGTATGCGCTACGCCGGCCAGACGTGGGGGGCAGCGGCGGGCGACGTCGACGGCGACGGATGGCCGGATCTGCTGGTCGGGAATCACTGCAATAAGCCGACCGTGTACATCAACCGGCGAGACGGGACCTTCGAAGACGTCGCGGAGAAGGTGTGGCGGGCGGATCTCGGGGCGGACATGCACGGGGCCGCCTTTGCCGACTTCGACAACGACGGGGATCAGGACGTCATCGTGACGATCGGCGCCATGCGGGGACAAGGGAGCGGCCCCAATCAGCTTCTTGTGAATCGAGACGGGGTTCTGGTCGACGAGGCGGTTTCTTGGGGCGTGGACTATCCGCTCGCCCGCGGCCGGACGCCCACCTGGGTGGATGCCGACGGGGACGGCAAGCTCGACCTTCTTCTTCGAAACCAAGAAAGGGACGATCGGCGGGCTCCCTCTGCCATCTTCCTCCAGGCCTCGGGCCGGTTCCTCGAGTCCAACGCGTCCCTGGGGTTCTCTGCGCACAGAGACTACGCTCTCGACAAGAGCCGAAGGTACGCCGCGCTGGTCCAGAACGTCTTGAGACTCCGGTTCCAGATTCCCAGGTCGCTCTTCGGCTGGGAGTTCGCCCAGCTCGCCGACCTTTCCGGTGACGGCAGGATGGATCTCGTCTCCTGGGGCACCCCTACCAGAGTCTTCGGCCTGACCCGAACACCCTTCACGGAGCTGACCTACCGTGTCGGATTTCCAAAGGTTCGGGGGATGATGAGCGACGCCGTTTTCGGCGACTTCGACGGAGACCTGGCCACGGATGTTTTCTGCGTCGGGGAGGGGCGGCGGGAGCTGCTGTGGCTTGCGGGGCCTCATGAGCTGCGCGCCCGCATAGCCACGGGATCGGAGGAGAGCAAGATGTTCCTCTTCGAGACGGAAGGCGCGGTGAGCTTTCAGCTCGGCCCACGCTGGTACGTGCCCGAGTCCATGGTGTTTATCGGGACCGCCGGACGGAAGCCGCCTTCCCTGTCCTTCACGCTCTCTTCTTCCGATTCGCTGCTGCAGGACGGCGACCGCGCCCGCGAAGCGCTGCCGCGGCCGGGGGTTTTCATCTCTCTCGCTCCGGACGGGCGAACGTGGGGCGTAGAGGCATCTCTCAAGGGGCACTTGGCCTTGTTGGTGAAGACGAGCGCGCCCATTGAGGGCTTCGAGGCCCTCAACTTCCCCCCGGTTTACGGGGGTTGGGCAGGCAAGCTGCTGCTCCGGCGGGAAAATGGTTTTGTGGTGAAGGATTCGATCGGCACGGGAGACGAGCCGCTGGCCTTTCGGTCCGTGGCGGCCGGGGATTTCGACAACGACATGGATCTCGATCTCTACATGGTGGGCACCGGCTTCGTGCGAAACACGGAGAATGCGCTCTTGGAGAACGACGGCGCCGGGAGGTTCGCTCCTGTTCCGGGGGCGGGGGGCGCGTCGGGCAGCACGGGGGGCGTTGGGGAGTGCGTGGTTGTCCTCGATTACGACCGCGACGGCTTCCTGGACCTGTTCGTGGCGAACGGGGAAGGGTCCCCGCCTTTCTGCGAGGACGGGCCCCACCAGTTGTTTCGGAACTCGGGCAACGACAACCACTGGATTGAAATCGACCTGGAGGGGGTGCTGTCAAATCGCGACGGGATCGGGGCGCAGGTGGTGGCGGAGACCGGGGGCATCTCACAGGCTCGGGAGCAGGGCGGAGGAATGCACCGGGCTTCCCAGAACCACCAGAGAGTTCACTTCGGCCTCGGTACGCACGACCGAATCGACCGCCTGACGGTTCGATGGCCCAGCGGGGTCGTACAGGAACTGACGGATGTCGAGGCCGATCAGATCCTGACGATTCGAGAGAGCCCCGGGCCTCGGCCTACGCCGTAAGTCGAGTGAGCAGCGACCCCGAGGCCCCTGGTCCTGACCAACGGTCGGCGGCAGAGGCTCCCGGCCGTCACCGTTCCCTTCCGGGAGGCTTCGGATCGGCGGGGCCTTGTTTCTCAGCGATCCCCTGTGCTCCGCCCGGCCGCGCGCGCCGTCCGGCCCCGCCCTCGACTAGCCCCCTCACCGCCTCGTCCTCCGGATGCTCGTGAAGGTACATGTCGACCGGCATCGATCCGGTGATCCAGGAAGGGTTCCCCGGATACGCGCAGGGGCAGAAAATCGTCGAGTAGAAGTGCCAGACGAGAATCGCGAGCGTCGCGAGCCACGCCTCGTAGTGGTGGATCACGAGCATGACGTCGAGGAAGCCCTTGGGAAGGAAGCGCACCGCCTGGTTGTCGAACCAGAGAAAGAGGCCCGTGATGATCATCACGACCCCGCCCCAAAGGAGCGCCCAGTACTCCGCCTTTTCGACGTAGCCGAACCGTCCGAAGCGCGGTCCTTCCTGCCGCCTCCCCAGGTTGTAGAGGATCATCTCCCAGAACTCGGTGAAGTCCTTCCGCGTGGGGAAGATGTCGGCAAAGAAGCGCTTCCCGTTCCGAGTCGCGAGGAAGCCGAGATGCCAGAGGCAGCCGAAGATGAAGACGCCCGCCGCCGCGCGGTGCACGATTCCACGGACGCGGAAGCCTCCGTCCCACCCGAAGATCAGGCGGAAGATCCAGGCCTCGGAGTAGACGAGTGCAAACCCCGTGATCACGAGAACCGTGAAGGAGAGGGTCAGCACGCTGTGCTGGAAGATCGCGTCCGCGTTCATGCGGCGGATCTGCGGGCGCCTCAGCACTTCGATGTAGTGCTTCCGCCAATCGACGACGACATAGAGAACCATGAGGCCGACGATCACGCTGATCGCCGCGATGTAGAGCGTGCCGAAGAAGCGCGGCCAGCCGGTTTTCCTGCCGACGCCGGTCTCGTGGATCTTCGTCGCCGCGAGCTCCTCCGACACGCCCGGGTGGCAGCCGCCGCAGGTCGCGCGCAGATTCGCCTGGTGAATCGACGAGTTCGGGTCCGCGCTCGGGAGAATCCTGTGCGCACCGTGGCAGCTGGCGCAGTTCGCCACCGTCGGATCGCCGGCCTTGCTCTTCAGGCCGTGATACGAGTCGACGAACGACGCGAGCCGCCCGGCCGGGATCCCATACTTCTCGTTGAGAAACGCGGACTCGTGGCAGGGCGCGCAGGTCGCCTCCGCCACCAGGATCGGGCTCACACGCGCGCGGGGGTCGCTCACCGCGAGGATGCCGTGCTCGCCGTGGCAGTGCGTGCAGACCGGCGTGTCCGTCTCGCCCCGCGCGGCCAGCTTTCCGTGAATCCCTTCCCAATAGTCCTGTTCGATGTTTCGGTGGCACTTCCCGCAGGTGTGCGGGACGTTGAAGTGGTTGATGCTGGAGCTCGCATCCCCCGGCCCGAGGATCCGGTGCGCCGTCCCTTCGGTCGAATGGCAGTCCGTGCAGGTCGCCGCGACGTAGATGCCGCCCCTCGTCGCCCGGCCGTGCACGCTTGACTCATAAACCTCAACGGGACGCTTCAGCTGAATGTCGTGTTTCTTTGCGAGATCGACATCCTCGTGACACCGCCCGCACGTGGCCGGAAGGTGGAGCGGATGGACGGCCGAGCGCTTGTCGTTCGAGGCGAGGATCTCGTGGGAGCCGTGGCAATCCGCGCAGCCCGGTATGTCCTCGGTCTCTCCCAAGGTCCCTCGCCCGTGCGTCACGTAGAGCACGTATTCCGCGCCGTGGCAGACGCCGCACGCGACCGCCTCCAGCGCCTCCGCGTGCGGAAGCTCGACGATGTCCGCATGGCAGTCGAGACATCCGAAGCCGGCGTGCGAGGAGAGGGCGACCATCGAGTCGGTCGCGAGGGGAATCCCCTCCTCGCCGGCCGCGTGGCACATCGCGCACTCTTCGGACGTGAAGTCCTGCGCGCTCGCCGCGCCGGCGAGCAACAGAAGAGAAAGCGAGAGAAGCCAACGCACCGCCGCTCGGCTCACGGAGATTCCCCCTGTTGCGGGCTCGCGTTCCTCCGGGGCGGGTGCCCGCCGTTGCGGCGAGCGCCCCCACTCCTCCGGCCGGCTCTCGCTAGAATACCACCTGCAGGCCGGTCTTCACATACAGGATCCGGCCGCTCTGGTCGCCGTAGATGTACGCCTCGTCGTCGACCAGATCGAAGAGGCCCGCCCCGAGATAGACCGACGCTTTCTCGAGGATCCTCCGGGTCCCCTTCGCCCAGAGCTCGAGCTGCTTGAACTTCAGATCGCTGTACGTGTTCGTCTCGCGAATGGGGGCGGGTCGCTCCCGGCTCTCCCCCTGTCAACGAAGCTCGGCATTACGGGAAGACTATGCCGATTTCGTCTTCGTGTCAATTGAGGGACACCGGCTTGACGGGTCCGTCGGCGGGGGGCATTGGCAGCACTTCCTTCCATTGGGTTATACTGCAGCGAGCGCCCGGCCCCGGTCCGGACGAACGACCCCGGAGGGAGAAGACGATGCCCCCGAACTCCCCGCGACGGAAGCTCCCCCTTCGCCCGCTTCTCGTGCTTCTTCTCTTCCTTCCCGTCGCGCCCGGGCCCGCCGCGAGAGAGCCCCTCTCGGCGGAGGAGGTCCTCGACCGGATCGACGACCTCTACCGGGGGGAGTCGAGCCGTGGCGTCATGGAGATGGAGATCACCACCGAGCACTGGCGGCGATCCCTCACCCTCGAGTTCTGGTCCGAGGGGAAGGAGAAGTCGCTCGTCCGCATCCTCGCCCCGAAGAAGGAAGAGGGGACCGCCACGCTCCGGGTGGGGAACGACATGTGGAACTATCTCCCGAAGGTGAACCGGGTGATCAAGCTCCCCTCGTCGATGATGTC
>JBDRFQ010000368.1:0-13935 GCA_043818685.1 Candidatus Eiseniibacteriota bacterium | reverse complement strand
GAGCGGAAACGCCTTCGGGCGGATCGTGAAGAGCTTTGGTCCCGAGGAGCGGTTCTCGACGTCGGCGGTGAGGTTTCCGCCGAACACGCCGCGCTTGCCGACATACGCCCCGCCCTCCGCGAAGAGATCGGTGCACTCCTGCACGACCCCGCCGCCGAGATCCGTGGCGAGCGCCGCGGCGAGCTCGCGGCCGTTCAGCGACCCGGGAATGAGAATCGCCTCCGGGTTTCTCTCCTTGGCGAGGGCAGCGAGAGCGGTCGCGTGGCTCTCGGGACGGTAGGAGCCGAGCCGGGCATCGTCGATGACAATCACGCGGCCGGCCCCCGCGCCCGAGAGCTGCGCAAGAACCGGGTCCTCCGCCGGCCCGAGGAGGACCGCCTCGACGCGCCCCGCGTCTCCTCCGGCGAGATCCGACGCCTTTCCCAGAAGCTCCTTGGTGGCGCGCGAAATCCCCGACGGGATGCGCTCCGCGACGACCCAAATCGATTGCGACATCGTTCTCCGCCTCCCGTCTACAGAATCTTGGCGTCTAAAATTTTCTTGACCAAAGCACCCACCATCTCCTCCGGTTCGCCGCCGATCATCTCGACCGCGCCCGCCGGTGGAGGGGGCGTGAGCTTGCGGATTCGCGTCGGGGAGCCCTCCGCTCCCGCCTTCGCGGGATCGAGGCCGAGGTCGGCGGCGCTCCAGAGCGGGACCTCGCGCTTCGCGGCCTTCCGAATCCCGAGCAGGGACGGATAGCGCGGCGCGTAGATCCCCTTCATTACCGTAACGACCGCCGGGAGGGGAGACTCCACGATCTCCTTCCCCGCCTCGAGCGCCCTTCCCACCCGGATCTTTCCGGCGTCCGTGTCGACGTCGATCACCTCGCTGACGTAGCTGAGGACGGGAAACCCCAGGAGACGCCCGAGGGCCGGGCCGACGACGGCGGCGTTGTCGTCCGCCGCCCGATCGCCGCAGAGCACGAGATCGGCCCCCCCGGCCTTTTCGATGGCGGCCGCGAGCACCCGGGCGGTCGCGTGCGGATCTCCCCCCTCGAGCGCCGCGTCCGAGATGAGATACGCCTCGTCCACCCCGACGGCGAAGGCCGACTCCTTGAGGATCTTCTCGGCTCGCCGGGACCCCACGCAAAGCACGACCACGCTCCCCCCCTTCTTGTCCCGGATCTGGAGGGCGGTCTCGACGGCATAGGGGCCGATCGGGTCGATCAGAAAGCTCGCGTCGTCCCGCGCGGCCAAGAACCCTCGCTCCGTAACCCGAATGCCATCAGGCGTTTCGGGCACTTCTTTCACGCAGACGATGGCCTTCATGTCTCCTCCCCGCTGGCGATTCGTCCTTTTGGAGCTGGAACCCGTGAGACGGGTGCCGGAATTGGAGTTGCCCGCCCAGGCTATCACCGGACGAAATGGGATGTCAAGGAGGGGACCGAACGAGGAGCCGGTGCCCCATTCTTCCTAACACAATGCTCTCGACGCTACGGGAACGGAGAGAGGTTTTTCGGAGAAATTGCGCTTTACCAAAAAAAGCGCTTGCTTTCGAGGACGATCCGTGGCATCATTATTGGTTGAAAAGCAGCCCCCTGCCTCCCTCGTGATCGTTGGTCCCTAAAATAAGACGCGGAAGGGACTCTGCGCCCAAACCCAAGGGTTGAATCGACACGAGCCAAGGGCGGGGGGCTCTTTTCTTTTCCCCCTCGGGACCGGAAATGAGAAGGGAGAGCCTGTCTGAGGCTCTCCCTTCCGGCTGATCTCGTGTCCGCTCCGCTCCTATGACCTCACCAAATCGTCGGAAAGCGTTGCCTTCCTCAAGTAGGAGTTAGTATAGCATGAGGGTTCCGGTAAGTCAAGGCGGAGCGGGCGGCTAGGAACCGGGTCCCCGGCTCCGGGTTGTATCGAAACGGATGACCCCTAGCTGACAGGAGGAGACGTCATGGGAATCCCCTTCGATCTTGCGCGGGCCCTCCCCGTCGCGGTTCAGGCGGGCGCGATCTTCCTCTCGCTGATCGTCCCCGCTGCCTGGGCCGGAGAATCGGTTCCGCACGGGTTTCTCGGAGTGACTACCCAGGAGCTGACGGCACCCCTCCGGGAAGCCCTTGATCTGGATGAGGAAGCGGGGGTCCTCGTCAACCGGGTGGCGCCGGGGAGTCCCGCCGAAAGGAGCGAAATCCGCGTGGGGGATGTCCTTACTCGATTGAACGGAAAGGACTTGGAGAGTCCGCGTGCTCTCGGGGAGGCCGTCTCTGCGATGAAGCCGGGTGACCGCGCCCGCGTCACTCTATTGAGGAATGGCAAGAAGCGTACCGTCCGCGTGGAGGTCGGTTCCCGCCCGGAACGGGGATCGGTGGCCGCGCGCGTCTCCATCGGGGGGGGCGCTTACCTCGGGGTCAAGCTTCATGATCCGGACGCGGAGCTTGCTCCCTACTTCTCGATCCGCGAAGGGGAGGGGGTTCTGGTCTTGGAGGCGGAGGAGGAGAGCCCGGCGTCCGGGGCCGGGATCCGGAGCGGGGACATCATCCTCGCGATCGACGGCGAGCCGACCGGGAAGTCCCTCGACCTCGTACAAGCGATCGCGAAGCACGATCCGGGGGACCGTGTGGAGGTGGAGATCCTCCGCGAGGGGAATGAGGAGCGGATCCCGGTCGCGCTCGGGGAGAAGTCGCTTCTCCCGTGGGCCGGGAAGGGCTTGAAGCCGTTTGTCCGCTTCGACCGGGAAAGAAGCGGGGACTTCGAGATGCGGATCCGGCGACAATTGGAGAAGCTCGAGGACGAGCTCGAGCGGCTGAAGAGGGAGATGGAACGGCTCGGGGAGCGCTAGCCCGGTCCGAAGCACGGCGCCGAAGAGAGAGCGGAAGGCCCTTCCCGTGAGCGCCGCCCGATGATATCCTCCCGGGGGAAACGGACGAGGGGCGCGGCGCCGCCGCGCCCGCTTTCTTGCCCGGCCGGCGGGACGGAGGGCCCGGCGAAGGCGGAGGGACGGTTGTGAAGGTCTCCGAGATCTACGCGAGCCTCCTCGGAGAGTCGACGCACACAGGGCGCCCCGCTGTTCTGGTTCGCTTCACCGGATGCTCCCTTCGCTGCCGCTACTGCGACACCGCATACGCCTTCCACGGGGGCGAGGAGCGGTCCCCCGGCGAGATCGCCGACCGGGTTCGCTCGTACGGGGTCGAGCTCGTCCTTCTCACCGGAGGAGAGCCCCTCGAGCAAGAGGATCTCCCCCGGCTCATCGAGATCCTCCTTGACCGGGGGCACGAGGTGATCGTCGAGACCGGAGGCCACCGGCCGATCGGAGCGATCGACGCTCGCGTGGTGAAAATTCTCGATATCAAATGTCCGGGGAGCGGCCACGCGGACGACATGATCTGGAGCAACATCGATGCGCTCGGTCCAAGAGACGAGGTCAAGTTCGTGATCGCGGACCGGACGGACTACGAGTGGGCGAAGGAGGTGCTCGCCGCACGGCTCCGTGGACGCGAGGGAACGGTTCTCCTCTCCGCCGCGCACGGGCGGCTCTTGCCTGCCGCGCTCGCGGAGTGGATCCTGGAGGACGGGCTTCGCGTGCGGCTCCAGGTTCAGCTCCACAGAATCCTCTGGCCGGACCGTGACCGGGGAGTCTAGCCGATGGAGAAGCGCGGAAGATCGGTCGTGCTCGTGAGCGGAGGCATGGACAGCCTCGTCGCCGCCGCGCTCGCCGTGCGGGAGACCGACGCGGCCTTTCTTCACGTCTCCTACGGCCAGAGAACGGAGGCGCGCGAGCGGCTCGCCTTTCGCGCGATCGCGGACCACTATCGGATCGAGAGGCGTCTCGAGGTCCCCCTTCCCGCCCTCGGCGCGATCGGCGGCTCCGCCCTCACCGATCCCTCGATTCCGATCCGCACGGACGGGATCGACCGCTCCTCGATACCCGCCTCCTACGTCCCCTTCCGCAACGCCCATCTCGTCGCGCTGGCGGTCTCGTGGGCCGAGGTGCAGGGGGCGGTCTCGGTCCACATCGGCGCCGTCGAGGAGGACTCTTCCGGGTACCCGGACTGCCGCGCGGCCTTTTTCGAAGCACTCGGCGAGGCGGTGCGAATCGGCGCCGCGGGGGGAGAGTCGATCCGCATCGTGGCGCCCCTCATCAAGATGACGAAGCGCGAGATCGTCCGCCTGGGGCTCGAGCTCGGCGCCCCCTTCGAGCTTTCGTGGTCCTGCTACGTCGGTGGGGAAACCGCGTGCGGAGCGTGCGATTCGTGCCGCCTGAGGCTTCGGGCGTTTCGCGAGAACGGCGTTCCGGACCCGATTCCGTACGCGCCCGGGACCCCGGGGGGAGGCCCGGGGTAGGCGGGAGAGGGAGAGCGAACCGGGCCTTCGTCCCGTGGGTTTCGGGGGGCTCGTCTCTTTTTCCGGCGCCGGGTGAACAAAAGCGCGTCCTCTGGAGTAGAAAAGTTAGCGCCGCAAACTCGGGAGGGATGAGAGATGTTCGAGCTGTTCGCCCTTTTCGTGCTGATCGCGGTCTTCGTTCTCGCGGTCAAGGTCCTCGGCCTCGTCCTCCACATTCTCTTCTTCCCGCTCAAGATCTTGGCCGGGCTTCTCTTCGGCCTCCTCCTCCTCCCGATCTTCCTTCTCGCGCTTCCGTTCCTTCTCATCGCGGGGGTCGGGGCGGTCCTCGGGATGGGAGCCCTGTTCTTCCTCCTCGTCGCCGGCGGGATCGCCGCGATCCTCTGAGTCCGGACCGGGCTCGACGGGGGGGGGGACTCCACGACTCTGGGGGACGAAGCAGGTCCGCGGCGCGCACCCCTTCCGGCCGGCCGGCGCCCCCTCCCCTTCCCGCGGACCGACATGCGAAGAGGCCCCGGCGAATCCGCCCGAGGCCTCCCTCACGAACCGGGGCTGCCCTTCCCCCCGCCTAGAACAAGAAGTGGATGTTGAAGGTCGCTGCCCCGATGTGGGTCGCCGTCTTTGCGCCGCCGAGCCCGAGCGCCAGCGGGTAGAGCGCCGCCCCCACCGAAACCTGATCGGTCACGAGCGTCGAAAGCCCGACGAGGAAACCGAGATCGACCAGGGTCGCCGCCTCGCCCTTGTCGCTCATCGTTCCGTTCGTCAAGAAGGCGATCGAGCCGCCCATCTCCACGGGAATCCCGTAGTACTCCCACGGCTTAACGGCGATCTTCGATCCGAACGCGATCTGCGAATCCCCGTGGTCGACCAGCCGGAATCCCCCCTCGAAGAAGAACCGGTAGGAGTCGTATCGAAGGGTCCCCATCCCCTCGGCGATCGGGTAGAGGGAGTAGCCGAAACCGATTCGCCCCGCGCGCGAGGCCGCCTCGCCGGAGGAGGGGAGAGCCAAGAGGAGACCGAGTACGATCGCCGGCCCGACCAAGGATCTCATAGGCTTCATCGTTCTCTCCTTGCCAGTGTGTATGGAACTCTCTCACAGTTCGCTTTGATTGCCGGGCCGATTGTAGGGATCGCTCCCCGGCCGGGCAAGTCGAATCGACGCCCGCCGTTCGGGGGGGCCGCCGGGCCGGGCGGCTGTGATACAATGACTCGAGAGGTGCCGGGCTCATGAGATGGGAGCGCTTCGCCCGCAGCTTTAGCCGGATCATTCTGGTCGTCATCGCGGAGTACGCCCTCCTCGTCGTCGTCTTCTTTCTGGCGATCCGGCTCTTCTCTCCGAGTGTTTTCCAGATCGCGAGCGTCGCGGCGATCCTCTTCGGGGTCCTCTCGCTCCTCAATTTCCTCCTCGCGCCGCGGCTCTTCGGCGGGCGTTTCCCCCCCGCGCTCAGAAGGCACCTCGCCCTTCTCCGGGACGACTTCGTTTATCTCCGGTGGTACTTCGACGAGATCCTCGAGACGATGAGCTCGGCCGTGATCGTTCTCGACCGCCTCCTCACCGTGCGCTCCCTGAACCACGCCGGGCGGAACCTCCTTTCCCTCCGGGAGAAAGAGGAGCTGGTCGGAAGGCCGTTCCGCATTCACCCGCTCTCGAAGGAGGTCTACTCGGGGGAGATCTACGGGTACCGCGGCAAGGCGCTGATCGACGTCTTCGAAGCGTGCGCGCGCGAGGGGTCGGCCATCCTGCTCGAGAAGGTCCCCTACCGGAGGAGCGAGGCGGAGGATCCGGTCCTGCTCGACGTCCTCATCCACCCTTGGAAGAACCGGAGTGACGACACCGAACGGCTGGTGATCCGGCTCGACGAGAAGCGCGCCAACGGAAACCGAAAGACCGCGGTCGATCTCGAGCGGCTGACGGCCTTTCTCCCCCCGCCGCCGGCGGCGCTCTCGCCGGAAGAGGTTCCGCCGGCCGACCCGAACCTCCGCGTGGAGTGCGCCGCGGTCCGCGATCACCTCCAGGCCCTCCTCGCCTCGTCGCAATCGATCGGGCAGGTGCTGGAGCCGGACGAGCGGGGCCCTCGGGCGGAGCTCCTTCTCTTCGAGATGCAGGTGAAGCGGATCCTCGTGATGATCGAACGGATGGAGGACCGGCTCGGAGGAGGCGCCTCCTGAGCGAGAGAGCGCGCGACCGCACCGCATCGCCTCGCCGCCCGACGAGAGAGGGGATCTTCCTCGCCGGGCTTTTTCTCCTCTCGTTCGCGATCCGCGTCCTCTACCTTCTCGAGATCCGGGACAACCCGTTCTTCGAGGGCCCGATCCTCGACGAGGAGATCCACTTCCAGTGGGCCTCCCGGCTCGCCCGCGGAGAGCCCTGGATGCCCGGGGAGCCGTTCTTCCGCGCGCCGCTCTACCCGTACTTCCTCTCCCTCCTCTTCCGTCTCGGAGGGATCGGGTTCTTCGTCCCGCGCTTCCTTCAAGCGGCCGTCACCGCACTGAACCCCGTTCTCCTCTACCTGCTCGGGCGCGAGCTCTTCCCGAAGACGGTCGCCGCGGCGGCGGCCGTCGCGCTCGCCGGCTACGGAATCCTCCTCTACTTCGACACGAGCTTCCTTCTCGAGTCGCTCCTCCTCCCGCTCCTTCTCCTCTCCCTCTATCTCCTCGCGAGGGCATCGTCGGAGAACCGGCGGTCCGGCCTCTGGCTCGCCGCGGGGGCCGCCCTCGGCCTCGCCTCCATCACGCGGCCGAACATCCTCCTCTTCGCGCTCACCCTCCCCGTTTGGATTCTCTCTCTCGAGAGCACGCGGAGGAGAGCGAGATCGATTCTCTTCTTCCTCCTCGGGACGGCCCTCCCGATCGCGCCGGTCTTCCTGCACAACCTCTCCGCCGGGGAGCCGGTCCTCATCAGCTGGCAGGGCGGGATCAACTTCGCGATCGGCAACAACCCGGAGTCGGACGGGATGACCGCGATCGCCCCGGGGACCGAGGGGACCTGGTGGGGCGGTTACCGGGACATGATCCGGACCGCCGAACGGGAGGCGGGGCGGACGCTCGCGCGGCGCGAGGTGTCCGCGTACTGGGTTCGAAAGGGCCTCCGGTTCGTGCGGGAGGAGCCCGAGATGGCGGCCGCCCTCTTCGCGAAGAAGAGCTACCTTCTCGTGAACGATTTCGAGGTGAGCAACAACCAGGGGATCTACTTCTTTCGCAGATACTCGAAGATCCTGTCGGTGCTTCAGCGGTTCGGCTTCGGGCTCCTCTTCCCCCTCGCCGCCGCCGGCGCGGTCCTCGTTCGGTGGGATCGGAGGCGAATCCTCTTGCTTCTCCTCCTGGCGGCCTACTCCGCTTCGGTGGTCCTCTTCTTCGTGACCGCGCGCTATCGGGTCCCCCTCGTGCCCGTCCTGATCCTCCTCGCATCGTACACCCTCACCAGGGGGGTGCCCTCGAGGAAGGGCCTTCGGGATAGAAAGAACAGGATCGCGATCGCGGTCTTCGCGGGCGCGGCCCTTCTCTCGAACTCGAACGCCTACCGCCTCGACCGTTCCGAGGAGGCGCAGGGTCACTACAACGCCGGCGTCGTCATCCTGACTGCGGGGAGGTTCGAGGAAGCGGCGGGCCACTTCCGGAGGGCTCTCGCGGAGAAGCCCCGCTACGCGAACGCCCGGTACAACCTCGGCCTCTGCCTCTCGTACATGGGGAACCTCCCCGAAGCGCGCGCCGAGCTCGTGGCGCTGCTCACGGAGCATCCCGAGCACGCGGAGGCGCTGCGGGCGCTCGCCTCCGTCTTCTCGCGGCAGGGGGAGAGGCGGGAGGCCCTCCGCCAGCTCGACCAGGCGATCCGTCTCCGTCCGGACTACGCGGACGCTCTCCTCGCCCGCGCCGCTCTCCTGGAAGAAGCCGGCCTCTCCGGGGAGGCGGAGAAGGACCGGAGGCGGGCCGCGGAGATCGAGGAGAGCAGCGCGTCGTGGCGTTGACCCGGACCGCGCCCCCGCGTCTCGTTCTTCGCCGCCGCGGCGAAAGCGCGCGCACGGCCCGGGCCGACGGCCGGTTTCCTTTTCCCGCCCTCGGCCGGAGGGTCTCGGCTATACTCTCCGCGGAGCCCGCCCACGCACGGGTGAGAGGCTTCGGCTGGGAGTGATCCGGTTGCGATCCGCCGCGCTGATTCTCCTTCTTCCGCTCGTGTTCTCCGCCGCGCGCGCCGGCGAAATCGATCAGAGGGCGGAGGCGCTCTACGGACGTTTCATGCCCCCCTGCTGCTACACCGGCCTTCTCCGGGATCACCAGTCCGCCGACGCCGAGGAGATGAAGGAGGAGATCCGCGCGTTCCTGGAAGAGGGGATAAGCGACGAGGAGATCGTCGATCACTATGTCCGGCTCTACGGCGAGCGGATCCTCTCGGAGCCGCCCGAGCGGGGCTTCAACCGGCTCGCCGTTCTGGCTCCGATTCTCGCGCTTGCGGGCGGGGCGCTCCTCGTGGCGAGCCGCATGCGGCGCCGCGAGGGAGGGAAACCGCCGCGGTCTGCCCCGAAGCCGCCTCCCGTCGCCCCCGAGATGGACGAGAGGATCGAACGGGAGATCCGTGAAGGGATGTAGCTCGAGACAGGCGGCCTTGCCTCGATGACTTGGCTTCGGATCTCGATCCTCGCGCTCTTCGTGCTCCTCCTCTTCCTCGCGCCGCCGCCCGACCCGGGCTATCTCTTCGAGCGCTCGGTACTCGCGCTCTCCCGAGAGGTCGCGGAGTCGGTCCGGGGCGCCCGGATCGGGGAGGTCGTCGTCTCGATCGGGGAGGAGAACGCCCCCCTCATCGAGACGGCGCGGGCGGAGCTTCTCGCCGGACTGCAGATGGAAGAGACGCTCCTCACCCCGGGCGGGCCTCCGCTCCGGGTCGAGTTCGAGCGGAGGGAAGGGTCCGGAGCGGTCCGCTGGCGTCTCGGCGAAGCGGCGGAAGCGGAAACCTCGCGGCGGTACATCGGGATCTCCTCCCTTCTCCCCCCGCTCGTCGCGATTCTCGCCGCCCTCCTCTTCCAACGCGTCCTTGTCGCTCTCTTTCTCGGGGTCTGGCTCGGCACGACCCTGATGAACGGCTGGAATCCGCTTCTCGGGCTCTTCGACTTCTTCCGCACGTATCTCGTGCGCCAGGCGCTTCTCGACTCCTTCCGGCTCGAGATCATCGGCTTCGTGATCGGCCTTGTCGCCCTCGTCGGGATCATGAGCCGCGGGGGAGGAATGCAGGGGATGATCCGCCTCCTCATGCGATTCGTTCGATCGGCGCGCTCGGCCCAGCTTGTCGCCTTCGCGATGGGGCTCGCCATCTTCTTCGACGATTACGCCAACACGATCCTCGTCGGCGGGACGATGCGCCCGCTGACCGACCGCTTCCGGGTCTCCCGCGAGAAGCTCTCCTTCCTGGTCGACGCCACCGCCGCGCCCGTCGCCGCGCTCTCCCTCCTATCGACCTGGGTCGCCTACGAGGTGAGCCAGTTCGCGCCTCAGATCCTCGAGGTGGGGATCACCGAGAATCCGTACATGATCTTCGTCCGCACGATCCCCTTCCGCTTCTACTCGATCTTCCTGCTCCAGTTCATCTTCCTCGGGATCTTGCTCGGGAGGGACTATGGCCCGATGCTGGGGGCGGAGATCCGCGCGCGGAGAGAGGGAGCGCTGACCCGGCCCGGCGCCCGTCCTCTCGTCTCGGAAGACATGACGAAGGTGCGGGCGAAGGAGGGGATTCCGTTTCGCTGGTGGAACGGCCTTCTCCCGATCGTCCTGGTGATCCTCGTGACGCTGGCCGGCCTGTGGTTCACCGGGAACCGCACGCTCGCCGAGTCCGGGGACGCGAAGCCCCTCTCCGGGATTCTCTCGCTCGCCGCGCTCCGCGACGTTCTCCAGGCGGCCAGCTCGACGCGGGCGATCGCCTGGGGGGCGTGGTCCGGGTTCCTCTTCGCCGCCCTCCTCCTTCTCGCCCAAAGGATCCTCTCCCCGCGCGAGATCGTAGGAGCCGCCTTCCGTTCCACGCGGGCGCTCTTCTTCGCGATCCTGATCCTCCTTCTCGCCTGGTGCATCGGGGGGGTTTGCCGGGACATGGGGACCGCGCACTACCTGGTCGCGCTCTTCCGCCGGTCGCTGCTGCCCGAGCTCTACCCGATGGTGCTCTTCGCCCTCTCCTGCCTCGTCTCCTTCTCCACCGGTTCCTCCTGGTCGACTATGGCGATCATCCTTCCGAACTCGGTCACGCTCGCCTACCTGCTCGGCGAGTCGGCGCGGCTCGGGCCTTTCGGGCTCACCGTCTTGTCGATCGGGGCGGTCCTCGAGGGCTCGATCTTCGGAGATCACTGCTCCCCGATTTCGGACACGACGGTCCTCTCGTCGGTGAGCTCGGCGGCCGACCACATCGATCACGTCCGCACGCAGATGCCCTACGCCGCGACCGTGGCGTTCACCGCCCTCCTGTTCGGATACGGGCCGGCCGCTTTCGGTCTTCCGCAGGTCTTGAGCTACGGTATGGGAATCGCCTTCATCCTCTCCGTCTACCTGCTTCTGGGCAAGAAGTCCTGCTGACCGCCGGCGGGAGGCGCCGGGTGGCTCGCTTCTCCCCCCGGGCGCCCGCTCTCGGGGAGCCCGTGTTCTACGGCCGCCGCCCGGAACGAGCGCGCGAACGAGATCACCCGGCGTAGCCGAGCGCGCGGAGCTTCTCGCGCGTCTCCTCATCGAGAAGAGGCTCGGCCGGCATCTCCGCCTCGATCGCCTCGCGGAGAAGCCGCTCGCGGAACCCCGAGGTCTTCTCGACCTCGACCGGCGCGAGGTTCCGAACCTCCCCGGGATCTCGACCGAGATGGTAGAGCTCCTCGGTCCCGTCCTCCGAGCGAAGGTACTTCCAGGGGCCCTCGCGAAGCCCGGAGAGCCGGCCGCCCGGCGCGGGCGGTCGTTCGAGCGGAATCGCTCGCGTCTCGCCTCCCGCGCCCTCGAGGAGAGGGAGAAGGCTCGCCCCGTCCGCCTCCCACCCGGCCGGAACTCCGAGCAGATCGAGAAGGGTCGGGGCGAGGTCGGCGACCGAGACCGGCCCGGAGACGATCCTGCCGGCCGGGACGCGCCCGGGCAGCCGGAGAAGGAGGGGCACGCTCAGGGAAGGTTCATAGAGGAAATGAGAGTGGCCGAAGTAGTATCCGTGCTCCGTGAGGCTCTCCCCGTGATCCCCGACCACGACGATCAAGGTCGGCCCGGACCGCCGGCCCCGCTCGAGGCCGAAGAGGAGCCGGCCGAACTCGCGGTCCGTGTAGGTGACCTCTCCCTCGTAGAGGGCGATCGGGTAGCGGACGTCGGTCACTCCGGCGAGCATGTGGTATCCGGGGATCTCGATCCCCTCGAGGCTCCGGTTCGAGGGATCCCTCTCCCGTCCTTCGTAGTACATCCGCCGGAACGGCCCCGGGGCCGAGTAGACCGCGTGCGGATCGAAGAGATGGACCCATGCCAGAAAGGGACCCTTCGCGCCGGGAAGCCAGCGGAGAAAGGCGTCGACCGTTCTCGCGGCGATCCGCTCGGTGCCGCGGACCCGCCCTTCGGCTGTCGTGAAGCCGTCGGGGAGCCGGTCGTCGAAGTGATCGAAGCCGCGGGCGAAGCCGAACCGGCTCTCGAGGGGGAACCCGCTCACGAAGGCGGCGGTCGTGTACCCGGCCGACCGCAGCGCCTCCGACAGGAGGGGAACCGACTCGGAGAGAACGGCCCCGTTGTCATGGACCCCGTGGGTCCGCGGGTAGAGACCGGAGAGGATCGTCGCGTGCGACGGGGCGGTGGACGGGACCGGGGTGAAACAGTCCGCGAACTGCGCCCCCTCCGCCGCGAGCCGGTCGAGATGGGGGGTGCGGGTCCCCGGCGCCCCGTAGCATCCGAGGCGGTCCGAACGGAGCGTGTCGATCGTGACGAGGAGGAGGCTCGGCCTCTCGCCTCCGCCGCACGAGAGGAGGAAAGCGCCCCCCGCGAGAGCGGCGAGAATCGCTCCCCGGAGGCGCCGGTTCCGAAGATGCGGCATCCGGTTCTTCCCCCCCCAAAGCGGAGGGCGGGCCCCAAGGCCCGCCCTCCGTCGGTTATCAAGACACGCGAAGAAGCCCTAGAACAGAGCCTTCTTGGTGGCTTTCCGGCGCGCTTTCTTGCGCGCTTTCTTCTTCGTGGCTTTCTTCTTCGTGGCTTTCTTCCGCGTGGCTTTCTTCTTGGTGACTTTCTTCCTGGTTTTCTTCTTCGCTACCGTGCGCTTGGCTTTCTTCCTCGTGGCCACCTTCGTTCACCTCCCGTGTGAAGGTTGAAGAAAGAACCCCTCGCTCCATTCGGCGAACCGCTGAAGGAACACCAACGGGTTCACCCTACACGAGGGTCCGCCGAACCGGACACATCTTCCCCGCACCCACCCCGCCCCTTCGGATCTATGGTCACACTCACGACTCGTCCACTCGAGTCGGGTGATGTTGTCGAGGCTGTTCGGAACCGAGCGCACATCGCACCTCAGGTCGGATTTTTAATCACGGCACAATATATGGAAGTCTCCGAAAACCTGTCAACTCTTTTCGTACATCCTATCGAACATTTTCCCCTCCGACTTGAGCGATACGGTTGCAGAGAGAGAAGAGTTCGCACCCCGGACACCGACTCGGGCATCCGGATTCGGGACAGCGGTCGAGAATGCCGAGGCGGCAGGGAGGAAAGACGAATCGGAGAGGATCGCGCGCATCCGCGGAGCGGAACCCTCGGTGAGACGCTCCGCGGCGGCCCAGCCGGAAGAGCGCTCGGTGAGGAGCGAGAGCCTCCACCCGATCCTCCGGTGATGCGTGTCGAGGGGAACCACGAGACGCTCCGGCCTCGCGCACTTCTCATGGACCTGCTCGAGAAACCGTCCGAGCTCCTCCGGCTCCGCGAGCCCTTCTCTCCTCCGGAAGCCCTCTATCGAACCCCGACGGAATCGAGTGTGGTTTTCTGGAAGCACCTTGTCAATCCGGGTGAGTCATCGTGGTCGCTGGAGAGACGCGGCGACGAAGGCGTATCGAAGAGAGGCGCCGAGGAGGAGCGGCGCGGGCAGGGGCCGCGAGGGCCGATCGGAGGGGAGGTTTCTCCGAGACGCGACACGAGGCCCCGGCGCGTTCGAGCGGAGGCGCAACTTCGGCCTGGAGGGATCGCCTCGAACGCGTACAATCTGCGGCGTAGGCGTTCGAAGACACAAGGCGTCCGGCCGCTCGCCGTTCCGCGCTCACGGCGGCGGGCGGGCGCCGGGGCGCAGCCCCTCACGAGAGAGGAGACCGTGGGAAGAAACGACCTGCTCTTCTCCGCTTTGCTCGCCGTTGTCTTCCTTGTCCCCTATCTCGCGACCCTCTGCCCCGGAGCCTATCTCGGCGACTCCGGGGAGCTCATCTCCGCGGCGGCCCTTCTCGATATCGCGCATCCCCCCGGTTATCCGCTCTATGCTCTCATCGCGCGCCTCTTCTCCCTCGTCGGGTTCGGTTCGGTTGCCGCGCGCGTCAACGCTTTCTCGGCCTGCGCCGGCGCCGCCGCGGTCGGGATCTTCTAACTCGTCGCGCGGCACCGATCCTCGAGAAAAGCAACCCTGGCCCGCGCGGTCGTCGTAGGCTCCACCACTCTACTAATGTAC
>JBDRFQ010000367.1:0-5646 GCA_043818685.1 Candidatus Eiseniibacteriota bacterium | reverse complement strand
GGTCTGGTTCCTCCTCGCCGAGCACGATCTCTTCACCTTCGGCGCACCGGATTCGGCTTTCGCCCGGTATCGTCTCGTCGCGGGGCGTTTTCCCGGGTCCCCCTTCGCGCCGCGCGCGGCCGCGGCCGAGGTCTACCTCCTCGATCGGGACGGGGGCGCCGGAGCGGCGAGGGATTCCCTCCTCCGGTCGCTCGTGAGGGACTATCCGAAGAGCCGGGAGGCGGTCGAATACCTGGACCGCGGAGAGATCGCGGTGGAGCCCGAATCGCTCGAGACGTGGATCGCCCTCTACGAAGAGGCGCATCCGGAGGCCGACTCGGCCTCGGGCGACTCCGCGGCCGCCTCCGGAGAGGAGCTTCCCGACGGGTCCGAAGGGGAGGTTTCGCTCGCCTCGCGGGAGATCGGGCCGCTGGAGGGGCCGCCGGCCCCTCTCCGCATCGACAAGCGGGTCGAGGCGGTCTATCCCCTCGTTCCTCACGATGAAGGGGGACCGGAGGGGACCGCCGAGGTGGAGGTGGAGGTCCGGGCGGACGGCAAGGTGGTGGACGCCCGCATCCTCCGGAGCAGCGAGAAGATCTTCGAGGGGCCCGCCCTCGCGGCCGCCTACCAGTGCCGCTTCGTCCCTGAAACGATCGAGGGGACCCGGTCGACGAGTCTTCGCTTCGACTTCCGACCGAGTCCCCGGTAGGTTTCAGGGGGTGAAGAAGGCTACTTCGTCTTCGCCAGCCCCTTGTGAAGGTTCTCGAGAGTCTTGTGGAGGCGTGTGACCTCACCGGAACCGAGGTCGCCGAACACCTGGCGCATGAAGCGGTCGTAGGTCGGCACCGCGTGCGTGTAGAGCTTCTTCCCCTTCGGGGTGAAGAACGCGCGGATGATCCGGCGGTCCTTGCCGTCGCGTTTCCTCTTCACGAGGCCCTCGCGCTCGAGCCGGTCGACGATTCCGGTGATGTTTCCGCCCGTGACGAGCATGTTCTCGCCGATTCGGGTGAGGGGGATCCCCTCCTCCTCGGCGATCTGGGTCAACACGAGAAACTGGGGCTGCGTGAGGCCCGTGTCGCGCAGGGCATCCCGCGCGCGCTTCTGGGTCATCTGGTAGCACTGCGAGAGCCTCTCCCAGGTTTCCGTCGCCACCTTCCGAGTTGCCATCCTTTCGTCTCCTCCTTGTTGAGGCTCCTGCCCTCTTTGCCCCCTCTCAGGGCACCGAGGCGAGAGCCGTTCTTGGCGCGTACATCTTTATTTAAGGTGTCACACGCCGAAAGTCAACCTATTTTCAGCGGTCGCGAAGCACACACTCGGATAAATCTAGCATCCGGAGGTCGACTAGTCAAGTATATTTGTTGCGCTTTTTCCGGGGGGATTCGGGTGGCGGTTTTCGGGCCGCTGTGGTATGGATTCTTGGCCATGGGGGGGAAGCGCATCGCCGTCGCCCTGGACGGCCTGTCGGATCGGCAGGCTCTCGGCCTGGCGGACCGATTGGGGAAGAGGGCCGGGTCCTACAAGGTGGGGCTCGAACTCTACACGCGCTACGGGCCAGGCTTGCCTCGCCGTCTGGGGGAGCGGGGTCTCGGCGTCTTCCTCGACCTCAAGTTCCACGATATCCCGGCGACCGTCTGTCGTGCGGTCGGCGCCGCTTGCTGGCTCGGGCCCTCGTTCCTCACCGTGCACGCCTCCGGGGGGCCTGAGATGCTGAGGAGGGCGGTCGAGGGGCGGGGAGAATCCCCCACGCGCCTCCTCGCGGTCACGGTCCTGACGAGCGAGGGGGGGAGGGGGGTGGCGAGGCGAGCGGAGCGGCTCGCCGTTCAGGCCTTCGAGGCGGGGTTCGACGGCGTGGTCGCTTCCGCGAGAGAGGTTGAGCGCATTAAGTCATTGTGCGGCAATGAGTTCATTGTTGTCGTCCCCGGAATCCGGCAGGCCGTCCTCCCCGGGGACGACCAGAAGCGGACGGCGACGCCCGCCGAGGCGATCCGCGCGGGGGCGGACCTTCTGGTGATCGGTCGGCCGATCACGAGGGCCGAGGACCCCAGAGAGGCCTTTGAGGCGATCGCGGCGGAGATCCGGAATGCGCGATGAGGAGCTAGTCGGCCTCTACGAGCGCGCGGGCGCTCTTCTCCACGGGCACTTTGTTCTGCGCTCCGGTTTGCACAGCGGCCGCTACCTGCAGTCGGCGCTCCTCCTCGCGCGGCCCGAGCTCGCCGCGCGCGCGGGAGACGCTCTCGCCGATCTCGTGAGGGAAAGCCGCCCGGCGGCAGTGCTCTCCCCTGCTCTCGGGGGAGTCATCATCGGGCACGAGACGGCGCGCGCCCTCGGTGTCCGTTTCCTCTTCGCCGAGCGGGAGGGGGGGGACTTCGCGCTCCGGCGGGGCTTCCGCCTGGAATCCAGAGAGCCCCTCGCCGTGGTCGAGGATGTGGTCACGACCGGAGGAGCGGTTCTCCGGATGATCCGGCTCGCCGAGGAGGCGGGCGCCGAGGTGCGGGCGGTTGGGGCGCTCGTCGACCGCTCCCGGGGAAAGGCCCTGTTCCCGGTCCCCTTCCATCCGGTCGCCCGGCTCTCCATCGAGACGTTCCCGCCCGAGCGCTGCCCCCTCTGCCGGGAGGGGATCCCGATCGAGAAGCCGGGGAGCGGGAGAGTCCATGCTTGAGCTCTGTTCACTCGGCAGCGGGAGCAAGGGGAACGCGTACGTCGTCGGCGAGGACGGCGCGTACGTTCTCGTCGACTGCGGGATCTCCTCGAGGCGTCTGTGCAGGGCGCTGGAGCGGGCCGGCGTTCCGATCGACGCGATCGAGGGGATCCTGGTCTCGCACGAGCACAGGGACCATGTTTCCGGCCTCGAGAGCTTCCGAAGGAAGTGCCCGGCTCCTCTCTACGCCACGTACGGCACCTTGGACTGCATCTCTCGTCCGGGGCGGGGACCGACCCATCCGATCGAAGCGGGCCGGCCTTTCGCGATCGGGCCGTTTCGGATTCACCCGTTCTCCGTGTGTCACGACGCGGTCGATCCGGTCGGCTTCCGCGTCGAGAGCGGGTCGGGGCCGGTCGCGTTCGCGACCGATCTGGGGAGCGTGAACGAGGCGGTCCGCCGGGCGATCTCCGGTGTGCGGGCGCTCGTGATCGAGTCGAACCACGACGAGGAGATGCTCCGTGCCGGGTCCTATCCTTGGTACCTGAAGGAGAGGATCCTGAGCGACTTCGGGCATCTGTCGAACCGGGCGTCCCAGGCCGCGCTGGCCGGCTCCGCGCACGAAGGGCTCGAGGTCGTTCTCCTCGCCCATCTCTCGGAGGAGAACAACGACCCGGAGCTCGCTCTCGAGGGAGCGCGCGCCGTGCTGCGGGCGAACCGCTGGGACGGCGTGAAGCTGATCGTCGCCCGCCAGGAGGTCGAGGGGGAGACGGTCACGTTCCCCTGACCGAATCCCGTTCGCCCCCGGCAAGCCGGGGCGGTTCGGTACCAGATACCTTGTTCCGCTCAAGACACCCACGACTCGGAACAGGGCGTCTGATACCGGACCGTCCTCGCCTCGCGGACACCTGCCGCCGCCACCCCGCCGTTCGAGGCCCCAGAGCGGACAGCCGCCCTCGCAGCCCGCCGCTACTCGCTCCCCACCGCTTCCGCGACGTTCGCGAAGCCGTCGCGGACGAGGAGCTCCTCGAGCCGCCGAAGGGCGGCGCGGACGAACCCGGGCCCTTCGTAGACGAGCGCGGTGTAGACCTGGACGAGAGAAGCGCCCGCCCGGATCCGCCGGTACGCATCCTCCCCGCCGAACACCCCTCCGGTCGCGATGAGGAGGAGCTTCCCCCCGGTCGCCCGCCCGGCGATGCGAACCGCCTCGAGCGCGCGGGCGGCGACCGGCCGCCCCGAGACGCCGCCCTCACCGAGACGCAGCGCCTCGAGTAGCGACGGATCGGCGGTCGTGTTCGTGAGCACGATCCCGTCGAAGCCCGCCTCTCCGGCCGCGCCCGCCGCCTCCTCGAGCGCGCCGTCGGAGAGGTCGGGAGAGAGCTTCACGAACAGGGGCGGTCGTCGAATGCCGAGGGTCCGCGCGCCCTCCTCCACCTCGCGGCGGACGGCGATGAGGAGAGGCCCGAGCCTCTCGGGGTCTTCCAGAGAACGGAGGCCGGGCGTGTTCGGCGAGCTGATGTTTGCGACGAGGAAGTCGGCGACGGGGAGAACCGCGGCCGCCGCCGCCAGGTAGTCCCCAGCCGCTTCGTCGATTTCCGTCTCGCGCTGTTTTCCGATGCTGACCCCGATCGGAATCCGCCTCGGCGACTCGGCCAGACGGAACGCCAGCGTGCTCGCCGCGCGCTCGGCTCCCGGATTATTGAAGCCCATTCGGTTGAGGAGTGCTTCTTTTTCCGGGATGCGGAAGAGGCGCGGTTTCGGGTTTCCCGGCTGCGGCTTCGGCGTCACCGTGCCGATCTCGGCGTGCCCGAATCCGAGCCGCGAGAGGAAGTGGGCGCGGCTTCCGTCCTTGTCGAATCCGGCGGCGAGCCCGATCGGGTTCGGGAACTCGAGTCCGGCGACGGTCGAGGAGAGCCGGGGACCGGTCGGCACCTCTCTGTCGGGAAGAAACGGAAGCGCCCGCAAGGCGGCGGCGTGCGCCGTCTCCGGATCGAGGCGGAAGAGGAGGGGGCGCAGAAGGCAACGATAGAGAGCGTCCATGACCGGCGGGGAGCGTATCACGCGCGAGGTCCCTTCGTCATTGACTTCCACGCGGAAACCCTGAGAGAATCCCCCCTTGAGCGGCCGCTTCGAACGACCCGAATCGGGGGAAGGCGCGTGAAGAAGATCTGCGTCGTCGGCACCGGATACGTCGGCCTCGTCACGGGAACCTGTCTCGCCGACTTCGGGAACCGGGTTCTCTGCGTCGACGTGGACGGGGAGAAGATCCGTCTTCTCCGGGACGGCCACGTTCCCTTCTACGAGCCTGGGCTCGAGGAGATGGTTCGGCGGAACGTCTCCGGCGGGCGCCTCTCCTTCGACACGTCGCTCGAGGAGGGGATCCGGGGCTCCGAAGTGATCTTCATCGCGGTCGGGACGCCGAGCGACGCCGCAGGGAACGCGGACCTTACATACGTGAAGAATGTTGCGGTCGCGATCGGACGCGCGATGAACGGCTACAAGGTGATCGTGACCAAGAGCACCGTTCCCACGGGGACGGGCGCGCTCGTGGCGGAGATCGTCCGGGAGAGCCAGAAGGAGAAGCACAACTTCGACGTCGTTTCCAACCCGGAGTTCCTCCGCGAGGGGAGCGCGATCCAGGACTTCATGCGCCCGGACCGGATCATCGTCGGCACGGACAGCCCACGCGCAGCGGAGGTCATCTCGGAGGTGTACGAGCCCCTCTACCTCCTGGACACGCCGATCGTGAAAACAACGGTGGCGACAGCGGAGATGATCAAGTACGCCTCGAACGCGTTCCTGGCGACGAAGATCTCGTTCATCAACGAAATCGCCAACGTGTGCGAGCGTGTCGGAGCCGACGTCAACACCGTCGCGATCGGAATGGGCCTCGACGGCCGCTGTCGGATAGTGCGTCAATCGGCGATTCGACAGGTGTTGCGAACGCGGGCCGCGTCCGATAACATCTTCTTGCGTGCACACCCCGCTCAACCAAAACGACGGCTTCGAGTTCCGCGCGGACGTGAAGC
>JBDRFQ010000366.1:0-3460 GCA_043818685.1 Candidatus Eiseniibacteriota bacterium | reverse complement strand
GGTGCTGCTCGATTCGAACAACCAGATGCAGCGCCTCTACCGCTTCAGCAAGATCCCGCAGCTCTTCCTCATCGCGCCGGACGGGACGATCGCCTTCTCGAAGCTCGGTTTCGCGCCGGGGCAGGAAAAGAAGCTCGCCGAGGAGGTCGAGAAGGTGCTCGCGGCGAAACCGGGAGCGAAAGCGAGCGCGGAGACCGACGAATCCCGCCAGTCCGAGAATCCGGACGCGACTGCCGCCGGAGAAGAGGAATAGGCCCATGCGTCTTGCCGGTCTTGCGGCTTTCGCCGTGCTTCTCGCGCTCGTTCCGCTGTCGCACGCGACTGAAGTCGTCACCGTACAGGGACAGAACCAGCTCGAATACTCCCTGAGCGGAGAGGCGGACCGGGACAGCACGACTCCCAAGGAGATCTTCGAGAACTGGCTCGACGCCGACATCCGCTTTGACCGCTTTCTCGTCGGGTTCCGCTACGAGGCGTTTCTTCCCCACGAGCTCGGCACGGACTCGCTCCGCCAGGGGATCGTGCAGCGCTACGCGCAGGCCGAGTATCCATCCGGAGGCGTCCGCGCGGGGAACTTCTACGAGATCTTCGGGCGCGGCCTCCTCTTCCGCTCCTACGAGGACCGTTCGATCCGGATCGACGGCAACATGGACGGCGTTCTTCTCTGGGGGGAGAAGGGGCGCTTCAGGGCGAAAGCGTTCGGCGGGCGGATGAGGGAGATCGAGACGGACGAGCGTACGGCGGTTCTCCGCGGCGCGGATCTCGGCGCCGACGTCGGGAGGGGGCTCGGAATCGGCGGGAGCTACCTGATCCAGTCGGCCGAGAACCCGAACGCCGCGGGCCATGTCCCGCCGCCGGGACCACGCCATGTCGAGGTTTTCGGAGGGCGCCTCTCGTTCATCCACGACCGGTTCGACGTCTACTACGAGGGGGGGCGCCTCAACCGCCTCTATCTCACATCGGCGGACCGCGCTCGGGGGGTCACGTACGACGACCTCAGGGGGACCGGCCACTACGGCGCGCTCTCGCTCTACCCGACGGCAGGGCTATCGGTCACCGCCGAGTACAAGGAGTACGAGCGCTTCCGGTTTCGTCCGGTCGGCTCGCAGGGAACCGACTACAACAACCCTCCCGCGGCGACGCGCGAGACCGGCTATACGCTCATCTCGCGGCACCCGCACCAGCTCGACGCGAACGACGAGAGGGGGTTCCAGGTCGAGGCGGTCGCCGCACCGCTCGGCGGGACGACGATCACCCTGAGCCGCGCCGAGACGGACCGCCTGAACGGCAACCCGTTCTTCCACGAGTGGTACGCCGAGTGGAGGCAGGAGATCGGGGAGAAGTACTCGGTCGCCGCCGTCTACGACTACATCCGGGACGAGGAGACGGGGACGAAGAACCACACCCCGGTTTTCGAGGCCGGCTACCATCCGGGCGGCGAATGGAGCGTGCGAAGCGAGTACCAGTTTCAGCGGTCGAAAGTGGATCTCGGCACCGAGAGGAACCACCTCGCCCTCCTCGAGTTCCACGCCACGTACGATTTGGTCTTCTCGGCCGTCGGCGAGCACGCCGCCTCTATCGAGCCGTCCGTCGACCCGGACGGGCTTCCCTGCTCGAGGGAGAAGATGGACGATTTCCTCTACGGACAGGTGGACTGGTTTCTTTCCCAGCAGCACCATCTCTCGCTGATGGCGGGGAAGCGGCGGGCGGGCTTCGTCTGCGTCGGGGGGGTCTGCCGCTTCGAGCCCGAGTTCGAAGGATTCGAGTTCAGGCTGGTCTCGGCCTTTTAGCCCGGATTGTGCACGCGTTTCCTGCTGCGGCTACGGATCTCCCTTCGCGCTTTCGCGCTTCGGGAGCTTCCTCGGCGACCCGTCCCATCGGGACGGGTGCCCGCCTCGGTCGCACGAGGGGACGCCTGCGAGGCCTCCCTTCCGTCGCCGCTTCCTCAACAGGGACCCGTGGCGCGCTTGGATCTTGTCGCGACGGCTAGGAGCGACAAGTCGTAGCGCGCCGGGGGGAGGCTGGGGCTACGTTTCCGGGAGCGGAAGGTCCGACCGAGCCGAAAACCCGGAGGGACCACCGACAGCGTCACGCGAGGGAGTCCCGGAGCGCGAAGCGCGTAGGGGCAGGTCGGCCTCTCGTCACGCGCTCCGCAGCCTCGCGACGAAGACGCGTGCACAACCCAGGCTAGTGTCCTGTCCCAGCTGTATCTTGTCCGATTCGCGGCGCGGGTGGCGGCCACGGGCGCCCGCGAAGGGCGCGGCCACCAAGTGCGAAGGCGCGACTGGCCAGCGCCCGAGCGGGCGGATGGCCGACAGGACCCGCGCCCCACCAGTTGCCGAATATGCAGAGCAACTCCCGGGACGCGACACTAGGAAACCTGATACCCCGTTCCTGTCGGGGTATCAGGTGGCTCGAGAGCTCTTCCATCGGGAACCGGGTATCGGGTGCCCGACCACTAATCGGTCCGATCCCCCTCGTTCGCGGAGACAAAGCGGCGCGCGATCATCCGCTCGCCGATCAGGAGGCCGACGCCGATCGCCGAGACGATGAGGCCCGGCGCGGCCTCGCGGATCCCGTCCTGGATGCCGACCCCGATGAGCACCCCGATGCCCGTGACGATCATGAAGATCCCGGTGATGAGAAGCACGACGCGCGTGGTGCGGTAGTCGCGCGTCTTCTTCTCTTCGATCCCGTAGAGCTCACGCGGAATTTCCAATCCTCTCTCGGCGAGGAACATCCTCTCCTTATGGAGACGCTCCCTCTCGCGGGACTTGAGGATCATGGCCATGATCGCGGCCGCGAACGCCCCGATGAGCACAACGACCGGGATGAGGAAGGGGAGGAAGCTCTCGACGGCCGAAACGGCCCAGCACGATTCGTTCACGATTCACCTCCATACGAGATCCGATCCCGGGATCTTCGCCTCTCACTCCCGGCGGACCACCCGGCCCCGAGTTTTGTTTCACGTCCGGCGCGGAGGAGAAGCTGAAACAGGACGACTCTTCGCGGAGTCTGTACACTACAGAGCGGGGCGCTTGCCCGCCGCGTCCCCTTGCGGGGGGGGTCCCCGAGGAACCGAGCCTGAAACCCGGCGGGCCGGCCGGCGCGGCGCCTCTCCCGCGTCTCTCGACGGGACCGGATGTGGACGAGAAGCGACTCCCGACTCGAGAGGGCGACGAGGAGCTGGTCCGGAGGAGCCGCGCGGGCGATCCCGGGGCGTTCGGCGCCCTCGTCGATCGGTACAAGCACGGGATCTACTGGATGGTTGCGAGAATCGCCGGAAGGGAGGAAGCGGAGGATCTCGCGCAGGAGGCGTTTGTCCGCGCGTACCAGGCGCTCCCCCGGTTTCGCGGCGAATGCACCTTCCGCACGTGGATCTTCAAGATTGCGCGGAACCTCTCGCTCTCCGAGATCCGGAGACGCGGGCGGCGGCCGGAGCTGCTCTCCTGGGAGGAGG
>JBDRFQ010000365.1:0-4337 GCA_043818685.1 Candidatus Eiseniibacteriota bacterium | reverse complement strand
CCAGGCACCCATTTTCCCCCCGGGCCGCGGACGCGGCGGGAGATGGTACGATTGCCGCGGGCCGACGAGGAAAGGAGAAACGAACTTGACGGCGACTCGTTCTCTTCAAGACGTTCTTTCCCTCTTCTGCGGCGCTCTTCTCCTCGCCGCCGCGTCCCCCTCGCGCGCGGACGCGCCGGTCGAAATCAGTGAGGTCGTTCTTTTTCGCGACGCGGCGATCGGGTTCGATCCGGAAGGCGAGCTCCCTCCCCCCGCCGGAGGCGTCTCGGTCGAGGAGAACGGGCGCGTCGTGAGCGCGTCCGTGAGCCTTCCCGATCCCGATCACCCGGTCCGGATCACCGTCCGTCTGGTCGTTCGTCCCGTTCCGAAGGACGAGCGCAGCATGCACGACCGCTACGACCGAGCGGGGAGCCTCCGACTACGGACAAGCGGGGCGCCGGACCTCGAGGTCGTGCGCTTCATCACCGCCTACGGCGGGAAGACCGAGCACACCGTGGATGTCTCCCATTTCGCCCCGCTCCTTCGCGGCGAGCGGACCTTTCTCTTCTTCATCGACACGTGGACCGCCCCTGCCTGGCAGGTGGATGCTTCGCTTTGCTACGAGGGCGCGCCCGGATATGACGCCCCGAGCTGGGCGAGCGCGGTCTACCTCAGCGATTCATTCAACCACAAAGAGATGCCCGGCGGCGCCGAGGCGGCCGTGGAGGTTCCGGAAGGCATCGAGCGGGTGGTGATGAAGTACACCGCGACCGGCCACTGCACCGACGGGATCGACGCGGACGAGTTCGTGTCGAAGGCGAACGTGGTCGCGGTGGACGGCGTCGTCGTCTCCCGCTTTCATCCGTGGCGCGACGACTGCCGGCGCTTTCGCGACCGCAACCCGTACGCCGCGCGCTGGTCGGACGGGACTTGGTCGTCCGACTACAGCCGCAGCGGCTGGTGCCCGGGCGTCGAGGTGCTCCCCGTCGAGATCGACCTCACCGACCGCCTCGCCCCAGGCCGGCACGTGATCCGGTTCTCGATCGATAAGATGCGCCCCGCCGATGAGAACGGCCACTTCGGGTACTGGCGCGTCTCGAGCGCTCTCGTCGGCTGGGACCACGAGCCCGAGCTCTGGAAGAACTGAAAAGGAGGAAGCGCGAGAGGCGCGCGGCCGGGCCCGGCTGTCGGCGTCGCCTCACCCGTGGCGGACCTGCCCGTCAGCGTGGAGCCGCCCCGTCGCGACCGTCCCTGTCCCCGATCCTCGTCTGCACGATCCGGTACTTCCCGCTTCGCTGCGGCTCGATGCGGTCGACGATCTCGACGTCCACACGGATCCCGGGGAGAATCGAGTTGAGGCTCTCGAGAATCTCCCTCCTCGTCCCCTCACCGTAGCTCGGAGACGGAACGATCCGGACGACCACTCGGTCGATGCTCTCCTGAAGGACCTCGAACTGCCCCACGCCGGGGAGAGCCTCGACGGGTGTCATCACGGTGTAGGGAGAGACCTCCCCCCCGCCGGGGAGCCGGACGTAGTCGACCGCTCGGCCGATCTCGGGGGCCATGAGAGGGAGCGTCCGCCCGCAGCCGCAGACGCCGTCGATGAGACGCCCCGCGTCCCCCACGAGATAACGGATGAGCGGCATCGCGTAGTTGTACAGCGAGGTCACGACGATCGATCGGGCGGGGGCGTCTTCCGCCGCCTCCGGTAGAATCTCGACGTAAAGCCAATCGGCGTTGATGTGATACGAGCCCCGCTCCGGACACTCCCACGCGATCTCCTTCATCTCCGTGCAGCCGTAGATGTCATAGGTCGCGGCGCCGAACGCTTCCTCGATCGACCGGCGCGTCTCGCGGTCGAGAATCTCTCCGCTGGTGAAGACCAGCCTCGGCCGAATCCTCCCCTTCGCCGCCTCGCCCAGCCTGCGGAGGTAGCCGGGAAAGCCGTACAGGACCGTCGGCGCATAGCGGCGCACCTCGGGGAGTACGTCGTCGAACGAGCGGTCGATGCCGAACGACCTCTGGCGCAGGAGGTGGCGCCGGAGCGGGGTCTCCGCGGCGGGGATCCACTGGAACAGCGCGATGCGGTCCCAAGGGCGCACGCCGCAGGCGAGCCGGGCCCTCAGCTTGATGAGGTACCGGCCGAGCAGCCACGCGTCCGGATCGAAGTAGGTTCGCGTTCCGACCGCCGTCGATCCGGAGCTGAACGACGACGGGAGCCGATCGAGGCTGAAGTCTCTCGCGAGGATCTTCTCGGGAGCTCTCAGGTCTTCTCTCCGGAGGAGAGGAATTCGGGCGAGGTCCTCCGGGGTCCGGACCTCCTCCGGGCGAACGCCCGATCGATCGAGCTTCTCCCGGTAGTGGGGGGAGCGGTCGTACGCATGTCTGAGGATCCGCCGGAGCCGTTTCCACTGGAGCGCCCGGAGAGCATCGGGCGGAAGCCGTTGGTCTCTTTGGAGCCGAGCCGATCGGCTCGCCGCGCGGAGCCACACGAGGGACAAGGGCGGTCTCCTCTCGAAGGAACCGTCGCTCGGGCCGCCCGCCCGGGCCCGGGCTCACGCTTCTCGGGGCCGCCTCGGCTCAGTGCCGCCGCCCGCTCAGGACACGTTCATACAGCTCGCGGTACGCCTTCGCCACGGAGGCCCACGTCATTGTCTCGACGATCTCTCGAGACCGGCCGCCGTGCCGTTTCCTCAGGTCCTTGTCGCCCAGATATCTCTCTATCGCCGGAGCGATCTGATCCGGACGGCCCTTTTCCACAACGATGCCGTTTCCGTCGATGATCTCCGAGACGCCCGTTCTCGTCGTGATGATCGGCAGGCCGGACGCCATCGCTTCGAGAGCCGCGTTGCTCATCGCCTCCTCGTGCGACGGCATGACGAACAGCGAGGCCTCGCGGTAGAGCCTTGCAAGATCGTCCCCCTCCACCGGACCGAGGAACTCGACCCGGTCGTCGATGCCGGCCTCCCGGCAGAAGGCCTCGAGCCGTTTCCTCTGCGGGCCGCTTCCGGCCACCCGCAGGAGACAGCCGCCGTCGCCTCGGGAGACCCTTCGAAAAGCATCGAGAAGATCGAGCAGTCCTTTCCGTTTGATCAACCGACCGATATACAGAACAATGAAACGCCCCGCTTGTTCCCCGGGACGGAATCGTTCCACGTCGACCCCGTTGTGGATGACCTCGCAGGCGAGCGCCGGGTCGGTCCTGCGGGCAAGCTCGAGAAGATCCCGGCTCACGCTCGTGACCGCCGCCGCGTTCCTCCAGATCGACCGGGAGACCGGGCGGAAAAGAAGCGGATCAACTCCCCGAAGCCGGGCGTTGTAGCCCGGAACGTCGGAGCCGCGGAGGGCGATGATGTACGGAATCCTCGCCCGGTGTCGATAGCCGATGAAACCCGAGGGCCAACCAGCCCAGCAATGACAGAGGTCGTAGCGGTTCTCCCTGACGAGGTCTCCGGAGCGGAGAAGCGCCCTGAGGGACCAGCCCGCGATCTCCCGCGCAGTCCAGAAGTGCGGATCCCGCTTGGCGACCGGGATGCGGCGGATCACCACGTTGGGGAACGCCTCCTCCGGCTCCTGCCGCCCCTCGATCCCGCTCGTCAGCAGATCGACCCGAAGTCCCGGCTCGCCGGCGAGCTCCCGGAGGAGATGAAAGGTCGCGTTGCCGGACCCTCCCCCGAGAGGAGGGTACTCGTAGTTCACCATCAGGATCCGCATCGGCGAAGGAAAGACCTCCTCAAACCGCCCCTTCTCGTAGCATACTCGATATCAGAGCCGACCGTCGCCATCCCTCTTTCCCGCGCCGCGGCTCCCCCTGCGCCTCCCGCAAGCCAATTGGAGGGATCGGCCGACGAGGCCGAAAATCAAGGAAAGGAGCCTGACTCACGACGATGCGCGTCCTTTCCGATCTCGTCATGTACGGGCGGTTCGCCTTCGGCCTGCGAGGCTTCCTTCGGGAGCGGGTCTCCCTCGAAGAAGCCCGCGCGGTCGTCCGGCGCCGCCTCGAGGAACGTGAAGCGAACTTCCTTCGCGTCGCGCGGAGGGGGATCTTCGGCTATCCGAAGAGCCCCTACCGGCCGCTCCTCGAGACAGCCGGCTGCGGCTACGGAGATCTCGTCGCCATGGTGCGCCGGGACGGCATTGAGAGCGCCCTCCGCGCCCTGCGGGAGGCCGGCGTCTACTTCACCTTCGAGGAGTTCAAGGGGCGGGAGCCGGTTCGGCGAAACGGCCGGTCGATTCCGATTCGGCCGCACGATTTCGACAACCCCTACCTCCGTCGCGCCTACTACGGGGAAACCGGCGGCACCACCGGCGCGGGCACGCGAGTCTACATCGACCTCGATCACCTGAGCGACCGCCTC
>JBDRFQ010000364.1:0-6973 GCA_043818685.1 Candidatus Eiseniibacteriota bacterium | reverse complement strand
GGCGCGGCCGATCAGGAGAACAGCTTGTCCGCCAGTGTTCCGAATCCGTTCGTCGAAGAGACGTCCATCTACTTCTTCCTCTCGGACGAACGGTCGGTTCGCCTCTTCGTTCTCAACGCCGAGGGGAGAGAGGTTCTGACGCTCCGGAGCGGCGTCCTTCCAAAGGGGTCGCATGCCGCCTCGTGGGACGGCCGCGACTCGTCGGGAAGGCGGGTCCCGCCCGGAGTCTACCTCTATCGGCTCGAGGCGGGATCTTGGTCGGCCGAGAGGCGGATGACGCTCGCGGATTCCCCGCACGGGAGCCCGTGAGGCGATCGCCTCCCCGGCGATGAACGTGCCCGCCCGATCTCGAGAAGCGATACGAAATCAGGAGCGCATCGCAGCAGAACGGAGGCTGTGAAACCGGTTCTGGTGTCGTCTCCCGGAAATACCTTGTCAATCTGGGCGAGTCATCGTGGGCCCCGGCAAGGCGCGACGACGACGGCGTATCAAGGAGATACGCCGAGGAGGAGCAACGCAGCCGGGGGCCGCGAGGGCCGACCGGAGGGGAAGGTATTTCCGGGACACGACACTACGCTTGCAGGAGGATCTCCGGGTGGTTCGAGGCGATGCCGTGCACGCCCATCGCCATCAGCTTCCGGATGGCGCCGACATCGTCGACCGTGTAGGCGTACACGGGCACACCCCGCTCCTGGAGGAAGCGAACGAGCCCCGGCGTGAGGAGCTTGTAGTAGAGCATCACGACGTCCGCGCGAGCCTTCTCGATCTGGCGCAGAACGTGGAAGCGGATCGTCCGCCGCATGAGGAAGAGGATGGTCCACCGGAGCGGCACGATCCACCCGAAGGATGAGAGATGAAAGAAGTCCTTCGGCAGCGAGATGCCCGTGTGGATGCGCGGATCGAGCTCCTTGATCTTTCGGAGGCTGCGCGCGTGGTGGGAGCTGATAAGGACGTCCCCCTGGACCCCGTTGCGGACGAGCAGGTCGACGAGGTGCTCCTCTCCGCCGCGCGACTTGAGATCGATGTTCATGAGAGCGGTCCCCTTCACCGCGTCGATCGCGTCTTGGAGAAGGGCGATCCGCTCGCCGTGCCCCACCCGATGATGCGTGAGGTCGTGCCATCTCTTCCGGGCGATGCGCGACTGGAGATCGAAGAAGCGGCCCATCCGGCTCGAATGCCAGAGGACGAACTGGTTGTCGAGCGTCTTGCGGATGTCGAACTCGACCACGTCGACCCCCATCTCGATCGCCTTCTGGATCGACGCGATCGTGTTCTCCCAGAAGTGGGAGGGGGCTCCGCGGTGGCCGATGCGTAGGACCTGCTTTTTCATCGCTTCCAAAGCGCTCCGCCCCGCACCGGGCAGCTCGCGTTCTCGTCGTTTCCGATTCGGATCCTCTCCGAGCGAATCAAGGGCGAATCTACTCCGCCCGGCCACTCTTGTCAAGTGCTTTCCTTGCTTGGGTTAGTGCTGCCATGCTACCTTCCTGTCCGGAGAATCGGCATGAAGACGCTGATCCGTAGCGCGGAAACGGTCGCCCTTCTCGACCCGGACAGGCGGGAGATCCCGGGGGGCTGGGTCCTCTTCGAGGATGGGGTGATCGCCGGTGTAGGCGGGCCGGGGGAGGAGCCCGCGGGGGCGGACGAGGTCGTCGACGCCCGGGGGAGGGTCGTTCTCCCCGGCCTCGTGAACGCCCACCACCACTTCTATCAGACCCTGACGCGCGCCTTCCCGCCGGCGACCGATTACGATCTCTTCCCCTGGCTTCGCGCCCTCTATCCGGTCTGGGCGCGCCTGACCCGGGACGCGGCCAAGACCGCCTCCCTCACCGCGATGACCGAGCTCCTCCTCTCGGGGTGCTCCACGACCTCCGATCACCATTATCTCTTCACCGCGAAGTGTCCGGATCCGGTCGACGCCGCGATCGAGGCGGCGCTCGAGATCGGCATCCGCTTTCACGCGACGCGCGGCAGCATGAGCCTCTCGGAGAAGGACGGGGGGCTCCCGCCCGACGAGGTCGTCCAGGACGAGGAGACGATCCTCCGCGACTCGCTCCGCCTGATCGAGCGCTACCACGACCCCTCGCCGGGCGCGCGCGTTCGGATCGCCCTCGCCCCCTGCTCTCCCTTCTCGGTCACGGAGGATCTCATGAGGGAGACGGCGCGGCTCGCCGCGGCGTGCGGGGTGCGGCTTCACACGCACCTCGCTGAGACGGCGGACGAGGAGGCGTTCTGCATCGAGCGCTATCGCCTCCGGCCTCTCGACTATCTCGAGCGGGCCGGGTGGCTCGCCGATCAAACGTGGGTCGCCCACGGGATTCACTTCGACGCGCCGGAGATCGCGAGGATCGGACGTGCGCGGCTCGGCGTCGCCCACTGCCCCTCCTCGAACATGCGCCTCGGCTCCGGCATCGCGCCGGTCCTCGACCTTCTCGCCGCGGGCGCGCCGGTCGGCCTCGGGGTGGACGGGTCCGCCTCGAACGACGCGTCGTCGGTGGCCGCGGAGGCGAGGCAGGCGCTTCTCGCAGGCCGCCTCCGGTACGGCGCGGGGCGAGTCGGCGTCGACGAGGTCCTCAGATGGGCGACGCGGGGGGGCGCCGCGCTTCTCGGGCGGGACGACATCGGACGCCTCGCGCCCGGCTGCCGAGCGGACATCGCCCTCTTCGCGCTCGACGACGTCGCGTTCTGGGGCGCCGCCGATCCGATTGCAGCGCTCCTTCTCTGCGGGCCCGCGCGCGTGGACACCCTTTTTGTCGAGGGGCGGCCCGTGGTGCGGGAGGGCGAGCTTCTCACGGTCGATCTCGGGGCGCTCCGCGAGCGCCACGCGAGGGCGGCGCGCGCCCTCGCCGCCGGTTAGGCTTCTGGCGGCTTCCGCAGACCTCTGATACGATCACGGTCCGGCAGGCCAAGAGGGAGGAGTCGCATGCGCCCCGTCGTCCTCAGCGGCGGAACGGTCTTGACGCTCGACGCATCGAACCGGGTTCTTCACCCGGGCGCGGTGCGCGTCGAGGGCGATCGGATCACGGACGTGGGCCCCGCCGACGACGTCCCGACCGCCGGCGCGGAGCGGATCGACGCGCGCGGAACGGTCCTCCTTCCCGGCCTCTTCAACGCTCACACGCACCTCTACAGCACGCTCGCCCGGGGTCTCGCACCGCTCGGCCCGGCCCCCTCGTCGTTCCGCGAGATCCTCGAGAGGCTCTGGTGGAGGTGGGACCGCCTGCTCGACGATGAAGCGGTCGCCCGGAACGCGGAGGCGGGGCTCATCGAGTCGGTCCGGCGAGGGGTGACCGCGGTGAACGACCACCACTCCGGCCCGAACGCGATCGCCAGCTCCCTCGACCGGATCGCTGAGGCGGCGCTCGCGATCGGTGTGCGCGTCGCGCTCGGCTACGAGGTCTCCGATCGGGACGGCGCCGAGGCGCGCGACGCGGGTCTCGAGGAGAACCGTCGCTTCGCCCTCCGCGCGGCGGACGAGGCGCACCCCCTTCTCACCGCGACGATCGGAGCGCACGCCTCCTTCACGCTCTCCGAGGAGACCCTCGGGCAGCTCGCGTCCCTCATGGCGGAGGTGGGGAGGCCGGTTCACATCCACGTGGACGAGGGCCCCGAGGACGCGGAGGACGCGCGGGCCCGCGGGCATCGATCGACCGTGGCGCGCCTCGCCCGCGCGGGGATCGTGCGGGAGGGGACGCTCGTCGTTCACGCGGTGCACGCGGACGCGGAGGACATCGACATCCTCGCGAGGGCCGGGGTCTTCGTCGTTCACAACCCGCGCTCGAACGGCGCCAACGCCGTCGGGCGCGCACCGCTCGGCGCGTTCCTCCGCTCCGGCGTGAGGCTCGCCGTCGGGACCGACGGCATGAGCGGCGACCCGGCCGCGGACGCGGCGGTCGCCGGGGCGGTCCACCGGATGGCGGAGAGGGACCGGTCGATTCCGTTCGATCTCCCCTTCCGGCTCGCGTGGGAGGGGAACGTGTGGCTGGCCGGGTCCCTCTTCGGGAAGCGGATGGGCGCGCTCGCGCCGGGTTACGCGGGGGACGTCGTGGCGTACCGCTACGATCCACCGGCGCCGATCCGGCCCGAGAGCGTCGCGGCGCACTGGCAGCTCGGGATCGCCTCGCTCCCGGCGGAGCACGTCGTCGTGGGCGGAGAGCCGGTTCTCGTCGACCGCCGCTTCCTGAAGATCGACGAGGAGGAGGTCCTCGAGCGTGCGCGCGAGTGCGCGGAGCGGCTCCGAAAGGCGTTTCACTCCTGAACGATCGAAGGAGGAAAGGGTTCGCATGAGAGAGGCGCTGATCGATCGATCGGAGGTGTATGGGGAGCGCATGACGCGATTTCTCAGGGATCTCGTCCGGATCCCCTCCCCGAGCGGCGAGGAAGAGAAGGTGGTGGCGAGGATCGCCGAGGAAATGGCCGCCCTCGGCTTCGACGAGGTCCGGACCGACCGGATCGGCAACGTGATCGGCCGGATCGGGCGGGGCACGAAGACGATCCTCTTCGATTCGCACGCCGACACGGTGGGGATCGGGGACCCGGACGCCTGGCCGCACGACCCGTTCCAGGGAAAGGTCGCCGGCGGGATCGTGTACGGCCGGGGCGCCTCGGACAACAAGGGCGGGGTCGCCGCGATGGTCTACGGCGGGCGCCTCATCCGCGACCTCGCACTCGACGCCGGCTTCACGATCCTCGTCGTCGGGTCGGTGATGGAGGAGGACTGCGACGGCCTCTGCTACAAGTCGCTCATCGAGGAGGAGAAGATCCGGCCGGACTTCGTCGTTCTCGGGGAGGCGACAGGCCTCCGCGTCTACAGGGGGCACAGGGGGCGCGTGGAGATGCGGGTGACGACGCGGGGGCGCTCCTGCCACGCGAGCGCCCCCGAGAGGGGGAAGAACGCGGTCTACTCGATGGCGCCGATCGTCCGGGGGATCGAGCGGCTCGGGCGGAGGCTCCGAACCGATCCGTTCTTGGGCAAAGGGAGCGCGGCGGTGACGCACATCGAGTGCCGGACCCCGTCGCTGAACGCGGTCCCGGACCGGGCGTCGATCGTGATCGACCGGCGGCTCACCGCCGGCGAGACGAAGACGTCGGCGCTCCGGGAGGCGCGCGCCGTCGCGGGAAGAGAGGGGAAGGTGGAGGTCCTCGATTACCGGAGGCCGAGCTACACCGGCCACGTGCTCCCGATGGAGAAGTACTTCCCTTCGTGGGTCCTCCCCGAGGACCACGTTCTGGTGCGCGCGGCCGCCGACGCCTACCGCACGCTCTTCCGTCGGAAGCCCGCGATCGGCCGCTGGGTCTTCTCCACGAACGGAACGTACACGATGGGGATCGCGGGGATCCCGACGATCGGCCTCGGGCCCTCCGAGGAGCGCTTCGCCCACTCGATCCTCGACCGTTGCCCCATCAAGCACCTGACCGCCGCCGCGGCCTTCTACGCGGCGCTCCCGCGCGCGCTTCGTGCGCGCCTCGAAGGAGCCGTACGAGAATGACCGGCGATCTAAGGGGCCGCGACTACATCGAGACGAGCGATTGGACCGATCGGGAGATCGAGACCGCACTCGAGGCGTCGCGCGAACTGAAAGAGAAGTTCCGGAGGAACGAGCCGCACCGCATTCTCCCGGACCGGACGATCTTCCTCCTCTTCTTCGACAAGTCGACGCGGACGAGGAACTCGTTCGAGGCGGGGATCACGCAGCTCGGCGGGCACGCCCACTTCATCACGACCGAGACGAGCCAGATCGCGCACGGGGAGAGCCCGCGCGACACCGGCGTGATCCTCTCCCGCTACGGGCACGGGATCGCGATCCGCCACGATCTCATCCCCGGGGAGGGGAACAGCTACATGCGCGAGGTGGCCGAGCACGCGGAGAAACCGGTGATCAACATGCAGTGCGACATCGACCACCCGTGCCAAACCCTCGCGGACCTCCTCACGATCCGCGAGCGCTTCGGAGAGAACCTGAAGGGGCTCAAGGTCGCCGTCTCTTGGGCGTACGCCCCTTCGTACGCGAAACCGCTCTCCGTTCCGCAGGGGCTCGCCATGCTCCTCACGCGCTTCGGAATGGAGGTCGTGCTCGCCCACCCGCCGGAGTTCACGCTGATGCCGCACACGCTCGAGAGGGCCCGCGAGAACGCGGCCCGCTCCGGGGGCACGTTCCGCGTCGCCGGCTCGATGGAGGACGCGTTCGAGGGGGCCCACGTGGTCTATCCGAAGAGCTGGGGGTGCATCGACCTCTTCCGCGAGCCGGAGAAGTCGCTCGCCCTCTCGAAGAAGTACGCGGGGTGGATCTGCGACGAGAAGAGAATGGCGATCACGCACGAGGACTCGATCTACATGCATTGTCTCCCGGCGGACCGGGGGCACGAGGTGACGGACGCGGTCATCGACGGCCCCCGCTCGGTGGTCTACGATGAGGCGGAGAACCGCCTGCACACGGCGAAGGCGCTCATGGCGCTCGTGATGGAGTAGGTGCGATGGGGATCCCACCGGTCGAGACGGTCGCGGGTTTCGCCTGCGTCTCGTGCGGGCGAGGGGAGCCCCCCGAGACCGAGCGCCTGACCTGCGCCTCTTGCGGGGGGAACCTCGACGTTCTCTACGACTACGAGCGGATCGCCGCGGAGACCGATCCGCTCCGCATCGGCGGCTCCCGGGATCCGTCGATCTGGCGCTACCGTCTCCTTCTTCCTCTTCACGAGTCGAGCGGGCCTCCTCCCCTCTTGGTGGGAGGGAAGCCGCTCCTCCACGCGCGGCGCCTCGGCGAGGCGCTCGGTATGACGCGGCTCTTCCTCCACGACGACACGGGGAACCCGACCGCCTCGTTCAAGGACCGGGCAAGCCTCGTCGCGGCGCTCCGGGGCCGCGAGATCGGGGTCGACACCGTTTCGTGCGCGTCGACGGGGAACGCCGCCTCCTCACTCGCCGGGGTCGCCTCCGCCCTCGGGATGCGGGCGGTCATCTTCGTGCCGGAGAAGGCGC